>NZ_JBWKZL010000004.1:0-258049 GCF_059424475.1 Lysinibacillus sp. GW247-5R2A
TAGCACGCTCCTTTAAGTTGGTAGTCTAAGTGTACTAGCCCTTATTTTTTATGTCCAACTTAGTGTAGCCGATTCAAAACATACTCTAAGTAAATAAAAAAATTAAGTAAATCGATTTAAATTTCTTCGTACATCTCTTGATCAGAAATTTCAACATCTAAAATTTTTTTATTACATCCATATAGTTTCCTCCTTATTTTACTGAAATAACCGGAATACAGCTACCCTAGCCATTATTATTAACCCAAAAATAGTAGTACAAACCTATACTTGGTTTGTACTACTATTTTTTTAGTTTGATAATCTGTCAAATTAAGTGCATATTTTAAGAGAATTCAATTGTGGAAACTACTCGGGACAAATATCTAAAATATCAAAAAACAAAGCATGTTCCACTGTAACTTGCGAACCAAAAAATGTAATTCCCTTACTAAACTCTAATTCACTAACTACTTCATTCATTTCCCTAAAGGATAATTGAGTAAATTCCTTTTCAATAAAATAGTTTTTGACTAATAATTCTAGCTCTGCTTGTATATAGTTATATGGTTGAGTATCAAAACCATCCAGTGTGGGGTTAATACCATTCACATCTTTATTCACAACTTCAAACTCATGGTGTATATAAAATACAGGAGCAATTTTAGAAATCATCAATCTACTATTATATATAACTTCAAATTCCCCCTTAATATACTTCTCATACTCAAAAATTATACTAGATGACGGCCATATTTCTCCATTGTTCATTTCAGTTATTGAAATATTATTATTTTCAATAAAGTCCTTTACTTCCTCAGGTAAAAAGAATGCTTTTTGACATTTTGAAAGATATTCAGATAAATCTTTTTTTCTATAGTACTTATCAATAGTTTTAGTTATTACATCGTTCATTCCATTTCTCTCCTTATCTTACCTTCAAATCGTGACCACCAGATTTATCAGCTGGTTTAGTAGGATTTAAGTTAAAATCTACTTCTCCTTGATGTTTGCCCTTTTTGTTAAATACCTCAAATCTACCATGTTGTGTGTCTAAAACATAGTAATTTCCTGTTTTATTATCGTAGTAAACAGTTCTACCACCGTTTAGTTTGGTTAATTTAGAATCTTTCTTCCACCCCCGTTGATTTGCTATATCAATCGCAGTTGTTTTTATTGTTGCTACTTTTTCATTAACATTCATATGATTAATATTTTTCTCAAAGGAAGCTACATCAAATTCACCCGTACCCTTATTACTATTTCTACTCGAACTGCTGCTAGTAGACTTACTACTTGGTACTCCACTAGGTTTTGTACTAGACACCCCTTTAACTCCCAACACTGACGTGGCTACGCCAAAACTATCTAACCAATGCTCTTTCGATAGTGGGTCTTTCGGGTTCACCGAACCTTTTACCATGTCCGTCAAGCCTGATGTTGCATAATTTAAAAAATCAGATGGTGAATTGAACATCTTATCTTTTCTACTTTTTGCACCCGACCAAATGCCATCTACTGCACCTAGTGTAAGATAATTTGCAAAATCATATGGTGAGTTGAATGCTTTATCTGCCCTTGTATCTAGTCCATTTTAAAATCTTTACCAATTACCTTGAAGCTATTGAATGACTTGACTACTGGATTTTTGATTTCTTTTGTCACTGTTGTTGCAACTGACTTTATTTTGATAGCTATTTCCTTCATTGTCGACTTTCATCATTACCTGCGCAACCGTTAAGCCCAGTTTGTTTCAGCTTTTCTGCTTTGTTTCTTATCTCTCTGGTGTACTTTTAATGGCCAGCTCTAATCGCTTCCTACTTGAACCTGTGTAATTATTTCTTTTTCCTCTGCTACTATTTGTACTTCTTTTGTCATTTGTTTTGTCCTCCTTTAATTTTGGACATACAAAAAAGCTCATTCTCACTCATGGTTCAAATGGGAAAGAGCTTTTGAAATTTATCAAGTATTTGAATCATTTATCGTTTGGTTTGTTAGTTGTATCATACGAACTTGATTCTTAAAATGAAAACTCTAAAATTATTAGTGGTTTTTAATTCTCTCCCTCATCAACATCCTCATCCCAAATTGCATCAAATTCCTCATCTGTCATTCCTCTACTTCCCTTTGAATGAGGACAGTAGTAATGTCCATTAGGATCTATAATGTATTCAACTTCTGCTTTTTCATCTGAAATAATTATAGTATATTCGTCATCCACTTCATATACAGTAGGAACTATACTAACTAAAACGAGCCATGCTACTCCCTTAACCCCATCAAACCCACTGTATGCTTTAATTGCTATATCTCGGGTACAATCAATTGTTCCTGTTAATTTATATTTCTCTTTATAATCTTGAGCTATTTTAAATGCCTGATCATTTGATAATTTAGTTATCATTATTTTTCTTCCCCTTGTATAGAATTTAATATTTAGTACACTAATTAAATAATCGTAATCCGTATTTAAACATGCAAAAAAAGCACTTGTCGCCTGTTATAGACAATCAAGTGCTTTAAGTTAATAAATTTTCTAAATTTATTAATATTCGCAAGTTTTATAAGTTAGTTTAGTATTGACAGTATGACATCTTTTTTACCAGATGGCAAGTGTAACGTTTAAACCCTTTAGCTTGTTTAATCTCGTGTGTTTGTTGCTTATGCCATCCATAAGTGGTCCTTGTAAGTAAAATGTCATCTCGCCTATTCTCCCTCTTATTGCTTAATTGTTAAAATAACACTCCTTGATGGTCTAGACTTCATGAGTTATTAATTCGAATTCAAGGAATCTTTAACTGTATACAATTAAAAAACTATTATTTCCTTGTTTATCACCACGAGCTTTGTCATTCTCGTTAGTTTGTTAGTTATTCCATATTTATACTACCCTTTCCATTTAAAAGGTCTCGCCCAATTTTCGTTCTTTTCTCGCTATCCCTGTTCTTATTGCTCAATAAATCCTCCAGATTAAACTTGATATGTTATTTTAACTCATTAGTCTGCTTATCAAGCAATAGACAGGAGATTTTTTTCGCTCCAACAAAGTAATATTTTTCACTATCGAAACCTTCAGCAATGAACTTAAAAATATAATTACCTTTATCCACTTCAAATTTATCTGTTAAATTCTCTATTTCTTCCTCAGCAGCTAATCTAATTACGGGATATGATGTATCTGTTTTCCAGCCAAAAGGCAGAGAAACAAAATGGACTTGCTCAAAATTAATCTCAATATTAACCTTCTTTGTGGTATTATCCAACCGACCTATAATTGTTAAATCCCATCCATTTGATAAAGCAACATCAAAATCCATCCATAGCTCTTGAGAAGCATATTCATTGATTCGCGTTATTACTTGAAGTACTTCATTTTCATTCATAAAAAATCTTTGTTCACTCAATATTATCACTTCCTTATCTATTTAACTGAATATGCGTATCTCTTGCAGCCTCTTCATTAAATAAAGGGTTCGGCCGCCCATCTTTATGCGTTTCCTTTAATGTACTTTCATGGTGCCATTTACCATTAGAATCCATATATTCTGTTCCGTTACCAGGCTTCTGTCTCCCCCACTCTATAAATACTTCCCGATTTTCCATACTGAGTTTCAGCTTCGTGAGCTCTTATCTCGAATTTATAATCACCATCAACCCACTTTTCTTTGAATCTTCCAGGTAATTCATCTAGCCCTTGTCGCTTCATTACTTCATCTAAGAAATCTTCAGGGTTAGTTGTTTTAGTCAAATCAACTTTACCCGTACCCTTATCCTCAGCAGGTTTTTTATTCGAGCCATTTTGTGGTGGTTGGGAATTAGACGGCTTTGGACTTGGCAGTTGTTGTGTTTCTTCCAACTGTTCCTGTATCATTTATTCGTCCAACGTTCACACCAACTATCTCCAGTTGTGATGATTGCAGTTGCTGCTTGATTTCGTCTACTTTGGATTGGATTTGCGTTTTCACGTTTGAGACTTGTTTGTTGACTTTGTCCTTTACATTGCCTATGAAACCTTTATTCGCTTTTTGAGCACTTTCACTGATACCCTTCGCTGTCTTGGCACCTTTATTGATCCATTTACCAGCAGTTGCCGCATTGCCGACTACTGGAATCATAGCGCCAAAGGAGAGGGCCGCATTGACCTTGTCACCTCTTGCCGCATAAATAATACCATTCACGCCATCCGCTACTTCTCCTACAACTGGGACCATCCCGACTATATCTAATCCTACTTGTAGCGTATTCAACAGATTTTTAGGTTTTACAGCATTTTTCACTGCTTTGGTCGTTGCTTGTGCAGCTTTTTTCACGACTGGTAGTACCTTTTCCTTCACTACCTGCTTCGTTTGTTTGACAGCGGCTTTTACCTGTTGCTTGGCTTTTGTCACAGCCGCCTTTGCTTTTTTCACAACCTTTTTCGTGGTCAGGACCGCTTTTTTAATGGCCTTCTTCGCCCGTTTCACCAATTTACTCTTGGATAAACTATTTTCAGTTTAAGGGGCTTTCGAAAGGTTTAAACTGTTGTTTTACCTATTTTCAATTAAAATAAAAGCCCTAAACCGTATGGTTTAAGGGCTAGAGCTTACCAATAATAATAACTTTAGGAGTTTAACCTAGTTAAAATGAGATTTATTCGTTCAGATAACTCGTCTTGTTCTTCTTCTGTAAGTTGTTCATCAGTTATATCTTCAGCACTGAATTTTTCCAATTCATGTTTAATCTCATTAATATCAAGTACATTTGTTAATTCAAGATTATATAAAGTTTCTGCTAATGTTGTATAAATAATAAATTTTTCACTATTAGTGTTTTTACAGTCTCTATTAAATCGTTGTAACACACCTGAAATAATAGATTCTACATTTTCACTTTTTTTTATATAATTGTCAATAAATTTCCGGACTACTTCGTTTAGTTCGTTATAATACCAACAAACTCTTTGATAATAAGTTAACGGCCTTTTTTTCAGTTCTTGTAAAACAAAACCTTTCCGGTAAATTAATCTATTTAATTGTTCAATTGTTAAACTATTTTCTTGTTTGATTACGTTAAAATCTAGTTCATTTATTAATTGTTCAATATAATTCATAAAAGAATATAAAACTTTTTCATGAGTTATTATTATTTCTGATATTATTATACAAAACATAGCTTTATCTGTTTCACTTTTTTTTGCTAACATATCATATTCATTTAATGTTCTAGCAATCGCCTCCCCTTTACTCATTTTTTCTTCTATTAAATCATTATAATCTTCTAAAATATATTCTTCATATTCTTCATAACTATAGACCATAAGAACCCTCCTGATTATTTTGGCAATATACTATTTTCATTATTATGAATTACTTAAATTGTAATATTTGGACATTTCCCAACAAATTTTTTGATCATTAAATTACAGCTATCACATGTATCTTTTTCAGTAAATAACCTTATTGACCCTTTAACCTCATAATTAGTTCCAATTTTATCTGCTAAATCATTTAAAATTTTATATTCAGTATCTACATCTCTTAAAAAATTTTGTCCCGCTTTATTAGATGCTTCAGTAGCTTGAAATATTGGTTTGTCTGTTTTAAATGAAAATTTATCTGTCCCAGGGATTTTTTAAGAGGGATCATGAATTCCACTGTGGTCATAGAAATCTTTTTTATCAATTCCTGATACCTCCATTTTTGCGTATGCGAAATTACCTTGTTTTTTATATTTCTTGGATAATTGTCCCCTCGCTTCTGCCACTTTATCAATAATATGTTTGTCTTCAAAAGGGTTAATTTGCTTTGGTAGAAATCTACTTCCATAATTTACACTGTTTTGTAAGTTATTATAAGGATTAGTATTTAGATCCACCAGTCGGTTTTGTACCTCTTTAACTCCCAACACTGACGGGGCAACTGAATGTGATACATCCCTAAAATCTATAACAAATTTATCTATCGAAACCTCTATTTCCATCTCCTGTTCTTCCCTTGTATTTTCGTTATTTAACACTTAGTACACTAATTAATATTCGTAATCTTTTCAATTTACGTAACTAAACATGCAAAAAGCACTTGTAGCCTGTTATAGACCATCCAGTGCTTTAAGTTTATAAATTTTCTAAGTTTATTAATATTTGCAAGTTTTATAAGTTAGTTTAGTACTGACAGTATGACATCTTTTTTACCAAATGGCAAGTGTAACGTTTAAACCCTTTAGCTTGTTTAATCTCATGTGTTTGTTGCTTATGCCGCCCATAAGTGGTCCTTGTAAATAAATTGTCATCTCGCCTATTCTCGCTCTTATTGCTTAATTTTTAAAATAGCACTCCTTGATGGTCTAGCCTTCATGAGTTATTAATTCAAATTAAAGTATATCTTATTCTGTAAACATAAGAGCGTTTTTTATTATAATTCATTGTTATAGCCACGTGCCAACGAATTTCACAGGTTATATATAAATCTTTTGTAAAAAACTATTTCTCACCCTGTTTGATTAAATTAGGAACATTAAAGAATTTATTTTTCAATTTCTAATATCAAACTTTCCAAATTCAAAATATCTTTATTTACATCATTATTTAATACTCTTAATTCTTCAATATATAACTTAGTTTTATTTACTACTTCTGTTTTGAAGTCCTCATAACTAATTTGTTTATCTTTCCAATACTGATGAATTAAATTAGGCATTTCTTTCGTTTCTATTGCCCCACTTCCTTCAGGTTTATCAGCAGTAACTTTACTTATTTTCACTATATTTTTTTCTTTTACTAGTTCAATCCAAATCTTAGGTTTTTCAATATCACTGATTAAAACATAGCTTTCAGTTTTCAAAATTAATACTGCTTTTAAAAAATAATACAACCACCAATAAATAGAGACTGAAAACTCATCAATATCTTCAGGGATAAATATACCATAAGTTTCATTACCAATTTCAAATTGGAGATACCCATCTGCCCCATTGAGCTCCATTTCCTCTACACTATCATTTTCAAATATTTTAAAACTAATTTTGAACATCATTTTCCACCTTATTTAGTCATTTTTCTAATATCCTCAACTGTAAATTTATGTCTTCCATAAACACTACCAAATTGACCATCTGGATGAATAAATACTTCTATTATTTCTCCACCTATTTCATATGTCAGGTTCCCTGTTTTCCCTTGACTTTTCAAATCATTATATGCAATTTCAGCATATTTATTTATGTCATCTTTACTCCACTTTGGATTAAAGAAACTAGACTCTAATTTATCTGCTAATTGGGAGTCGGATAAATATTTAGATTGTTGCTTTAGAGATTCAATATTATGCTTGTTAATATGCTTTTTATTTGTTGAACTTAAAGGATAATTTATTTCAACTTTACCCGTACCCTTATCCTCGTTAGGCTTTTTATTCGAGCCATTTTGTGGTGGTTGGGAATTAGACGGCTTTGGACTTGGAGTTGGTGTGTTTCTTCCAACTGTTCCTGTATCCTCTATGTAACTAACGTCTCCACCTGCTAATGCAAACTTCTGCTGCTGTGGTGGTCGCACCATCTGACGCAGTTGCTGTTTGACTTCGGCTACTTTGGATTGTATCTGGGTTTTCACGTTCACTACTTGCTTTTTGACTTTGTCTACTACACTTCCTATTGGACCTTTCAGCGCTTTTTGAACACCTTCAGTGACACTCTTAACTACCCCGGCACCTTTTTTCACAAATTTTCCACCTGTTGACGCCCAGCCCACAAACGGAATCATCGCGCCAAAGGAAAGGGCCGCATTGACTTTGTCACCTCTGGCCAGATAAATAACGCCATTCACGCCATCCGCTATTTCACCGACACCTGGGATTAACCCTACAAGATCTAATCCTACTTGGAGCGTATTCAACATATTTTTAGGTTTTACAGCATTTTTCACTGCCTTGGTCGTTGCTTGTGCAGCTTTTTTCACGACTGGTAGTACCTTTTCCTTCACTACCTGCTTCGTTTGTTTGACAGCGGCTTTTACCTGTTGCTTGGCTTTTGTCACAGCCGCCTTTGCTTTTTTCACAACCTTTTTCGTGGTCAAAATCGCTTTTTTAATGGCCTTCTTCGCCCGTTTCACCAATTTACTCTTGGATAAACTATTTTTCAGTTTGCGGGCCTTGGTAAAGAATTTCCCCCACTTTTTCTTCTTCTTTTTTTTCTTCTTTTTCTTCTTTTTACTCGATTTCTTTTGTTTTTTCTTGGTGGAGCTTTTCTTTTTGGAGGATTTCTTGGAGCTCTTCCCTTTCGATCCTCCGCTTTTTCCTTTTTTCTTGCCACTTGGGGAGCCTACTTTCGGAATCATCCCCAGCAAGCTTCCTGCTAATCCTAATAGACCCATTAGGCATCACCCCCACCAACAGGGATCATCCCCATCATGTCTAAGGCGGAATCGAGGTCTGCTTCCTCTTCCTGTGAAGCGACTGACACAGGGGCTTTGATGGACCCTTCCATCGTGACCGCCTGTCCCTGGATATCCGTAATGCCGTCAAACACTATACTACTGGAGCCGCAGGTGAATCGCATGGATTCTGCTGCACTCATGGACACTCGCTTCCCTGCGAAGGTGATCGTGTCATTCGCTTTGACTAGCAGGGAGGGCTTACTATGCACGGTGATGCCGCTGTCCTGATGAAGCTGCAGAAAAACAGCACCCTCCTTAGCCGTAAATGTCACGGATTGTGGATCTAGCTTCATATCCTTCCCTTTTGGCGTACCCCAATAAGACGTTTTCGGATCAGCCGTTTTTGGGTTGGCCTCGCCACCTTTTCGTACACTGTGGCGAACAATCGCAGCTTCCTCTCGATGTGTCGGGAAGGTAAGATGAACATGATCGCCCTCCTCTGGCGGACTGTAAAAACCACTATGTCCTTCTGCTGTATATGGCGTAGCCAGTGGGAACCAGGTAGCTTCTTCCTTTTTTTGCGCCTCATCCATGCTGAGATGGAGTCGTACCTGATCCTTTTTGACCTCTAATACCTTTCCTTCAATCGCAGTACCTGGTAGAAACGGAATACTTCGTCTGTCTTGACGTATGCCTTTTTTGAACAGCAAATGATACTCATAGGTAAGAATACCTCGCTTCATGTGGGCGATGGATTTGGCTACCACCAGCTCCTTACCTTGGAGCTGCACACGATCACCTAGCTTCAAAGTCTTTTTAGACTCGATCACATAGGCGACGGTATCCCGCTCCTCTATTGGCTGATCGGTGTCATTGTGCTTACTATGTAAAAACTTAGAGCGATCCTTTAAAATCTCATAATTTGCCACTGATAGCTTTTCCATTCGTCCTTCAGGTAGCCCAAACCAGAATTTCGGCTTATCCGCATCCACTGCAGGGATTAGCACTGTCCGAAAATGGGACGCCATACGTTGTAAAAATTGCCAATCCGTCTCTTTATATTGTAATATAAACTGCTTGAGAGGAGTAGCCTTCGACACGGTATCAATGACATCTGCACCTGAATAGTCTTTTAAAACCTTTTTTATCATTGCCTGATAAGTCATTTTATTATGCTGAAAGGATCGGTATTTTTGTTTACAGTCTAGGGTGAACGTCGATGATACAGCCTCTAGCTCAATTTGATATACACCCCTCACCATACGTACAGCCATTTCTGTAACCTGTCCTTTAAAAAGTGTGCGTATTCGTTGCCCTTTACTTTTTTGAAATAGCTCTATTCGATCTGACGGACTAGCAAGTCGCATACAACTGTCTTTCTTTTCAGCAGGAATGAATCCCTTTATAGTTAACCTTGCGTGGTCATTCACTGCTTGGGCTAACGTGAGATGATGCAACGTCTGGACTTCATAGGGGGATACGAGTTCAAGCTCACCGTATCCGATTACTTCCTCGTATGTGTTCACATGAATTCCCTTCTTTCTTCAAGGGACAATGGATTATTCTTGTCCATCATCTTCTACTTTTATCGTTCCACAATACATACACATATTAATAGATTGACTAATTAACGCTGGATGATTTTCAATTAATTGATCATTCTTGCCATTAATCCAGGGCATTGTGATGACAGGTGTACAGGGCATTGGCTTTAAAACACCATTATTGTCAGCAGTGGCTGCCGCAACTATTGGATTTGCTAATGTTTGGCATAAGCCAAATGGTTGAATATTGTCATGAGGCTTATAATCCATCGTATTCATCTGTGCCTTATTTTTCGTATAAACCCCATGGCTGACTGGCATTTTTAATATACTTGTTTGATCACCTTGTGAGCAGGATAATTTGGCACCAGCTACCACATAGCTCCGTTGGTCGCCGCCCTTTGTCTGTAATTCTTCTGACATCAAAAAACCATCCTTTCTATACGTAAGCTGTTGTAACTTTTACTAAACATAGTTGAAGATGGAAAGAAAACAATTATTTCCTCTTTAGTTTTTTTGTCTTTTTAAACTATTTTCCTACTGCGAGAATGTCGTTCCATCTTCCTTCAGTTTGTATTTTCCGTAATCGTATTCCCCTAAAATCTCTGCGCAGAATGCTCTCTGCTAATTCAATATTAACTACTATATAGTTCTCTTTAATTCCCTCAATTTGAAAGATGGGATAAAGGGCTGCTAAATGCTCGTCTATTACTAGCTTTTTTAATGTTCCATCCAGATGAAATTCAGTTTGAGCAGAGAGACAAGGAACCTTTGGTGGAATAACTAGCCAATATAATGTTTGCATTACTTTAGGCATATCCATGAGAACAACCGCTTTGAATGGCATTTGTGGTTCGTATTTTTCCACTAATTGTTTAACCGCATCAGAAAAGAGCATGATTGGCTTTTCAATCAAATCTGTATACACCATCTCGCCTTTCTCTAATACAGGAAATTGGCGTTCGAGCTCCTCTAATTCTTCCATTCTTTCAATTGTTAGTAGCTCTTTTTTTATCACTTGGGCTATACCAACAGGCTCAACAGCATTTGAGATGCGTTCATCCTGAGATAGAATAAAATAGTTCATTTCTCTTCTCCTTTTTCACCATGTCTACTTCCAAATGACACTCGCTGACTGGAATGGATCTAGCTTTAAATATGGCTGAGCCTCCTTAGAAAACATGGCCTTTTCTAAATTGGCCCCTGCAAAATTCGTATTCCTTACATTTGCTCCAATAAAGCTGGCCCCTCGTAAATTTGCTAGCTCAAAATTAGCGCCTTCTAAATTCGCATTTGTAAAACGAAGCGGTAAATAGCCTGGTGATGCCCATTTTTGGCGATCTAGCAAGCCACTCGCTCCCTGTACCTGTTGAAGATTGGCTCTCTGTAACTGACTATTGCTAAAATCCGCCTCATGGATTGCGCTGAAGCTCAAATCTGTGTCCATTAGCTGACTTTCCCGAAAATTGGCGCCTATCAACAGACATTCACGCATATGACAGTTGGTTAAATTGGTTTTCTGAAAAAAGGCATAGCGCATATCCAAGCCCTCATACGTTCCGTCAGCTAAGCGTAATTGATTAAATACCTCATAAGGATATTCATCCTCTAGCTTTTCTTCTAGCCAAGCCTTAATTTCATCACTATCCTTCGATGAAAAATCCTCGCTATAAACTACTTCGTTCATATCCATAAACTCACCAATACGAATTTCGACAGCTACATCCCGCTCCAGTGCTAAATACTCTGGGCATCTGATGATGTCTGGAAGCGCATATCTCGCAAGACTTATTAAATATTGATGAAAATGGCTGGCGTCCTGAAGTCTAATGCGATCAATATCTGCTTGCGTAATTGCCCCCATAAATGTTTTGCTATACAAACTTAGCTCTTGGATGTATTGCTCTAAATAATGATGCACCCAGCTAGCATCATAGGTAGTTAAAAGAGGTTGTAGATCAAAGAACCATTCGTCGTCCGTAGCTTCTACTAAATAGTGCGGATTTCTCTCCAATAGCTCTGTGCGTAGCATCGAAAATGTAATATGAGCAATGGGTGCTTTTTGGTGAAGCGATTGCTGCTGGGCTAGTTGCTGACATACCTTTTGAAAGGACGACCTAAAATCCTCGGCTAGTTGATCTTTGGAGGCTTGGAAAAAATCCTCGAGCAGCAAAAGATAGTTCAATCTTCTTTTTTCTACTTCTGTGTCATAAAAATGCTGTAAAATTTCCTGTGCCTGCATTTGTGACTCCTTCTTTCTCTTTTGTTCATCTTTAATTGGCTTTTACTTCTTTTCCAAAAATTTGCACACTGCCATTCATAGTAATTTTACTTTCTTTGCATTGTAATGAAATTTCCTCTTCTGCAGACAAAAGAATTTTTTTGCTAGCATTCACTGTAATATCTGCTTCGGATATAAGCTTAATCTCTTTTTTGCTATAAATTTCAATACCGCTTGCTTCATTTAAACGAATAAAAATGTCGCCATCCTGTGCGGTAATGAGAATTTCTGTTGGACTTAATTTAATCTCTTTACCAAAGGCTGTCCGATAATATTTCGTCGAAGGATCGTCTAGCTTATTAGTGGCCGTTGTATCCAAGTTTTTTCGTACGGAGGTACTAGCAATCCCCTTTTCCTCATGGTGAGAAGGAAAATAAATGTGGACAAAATCATTGATTTCCGGCATACAATACCAGCCACTATGTCCCTCAGCTGTATAGCCTGTTGAGTAAAGGAACCAATGTGCCTTGCCCTTATCCTGCTTGTCATCAATGGCTAAATGTACCTTAATATGATCCTTGGCAACTTCTAACACTTTTCCTTCTAAGGACAAGCCGGAAATAGTAGTGTTAAATAGCTCACTTTTTTTCATGCCATTTTTCGTTGACAGTGTATAGTAATGCTTCAGCAAGCCATCCTTCATGGTCGTATTTGCTTCATATATATAGAGAGTTTGTTTATTAAATGTAACGTGATCTCCTATCTGAAGGACTTTGTCGCTTTCCACCTCATAGTAAAGGAAATCATGCTCTCCCATACCTTCATTACCATTCTCTGTATATACTAGATAGTCTGCTAATTTTTTTCTGGTCGTGTAATGATAATCTTCTAGCTTTCCTTTAGCACTTCCAGCTGGAACACCAAAATGGAACTTTGGCTTGTCAAAGGTAGCGGCAGGAACGAGCCCTGTATTAAAACGAGAGGCCAGTCTTTTTAAAAATTCCCAATCAGTCTCGTAATATTGAAGGGTAAACTTTTCTAATTTGGCACCCTTTGTCGCTTCATCAATAATATCTAGACCCGGGTAAAAAGGATTTAACAGTTTGAATAATGCCTTATAGGTCATTTCCTTATCCTGATAGGAGCGATTTTTCTTTTTAATATCTAGCTGATGGGTACTAGAAGCCGCTTCGACTTCGATATAATAGATGCCACGCACCGAGCTAACCTTCACATTTAAAATAACACCTTTAAATAATGGAGAAGGGACACCAAGGTGGTTAAGCTGGTTTACTTCAATCGCAGATCGTGCCTCGGTCATTTCGACATATGTATCTCTCGCCTCTTCAGGCACAATCCCAGTAAAACGTAACCTAGCATGTTCGTTCATTTTTTTTGTAAGGCTGAGCTCTTGAATGCTGACAAGCTCAAATGGCGATATTTTTATATGATGATAAGCCGTCACTGCACCACTCATAGCATTGTCCCTCCTTTTTCTTCACTTGAAGCGAATTGTAAGGATTCCATCATGGCTCTCGCGATAGGGCGCCAAGTGTCAAGATCATCCTCCATACAATTGAAGGTGCCAATAAGTGCTCGCCCTTCGACAGAGGCAAAGAACATTAAATTAAAAATTTCTCCATCAATGGCAGGTGTAATGACCTCTAAAAAGCCTACTGTTTTTGCGTCGATCGTCAGAACCTCTGTATCTAGCCAATCTGCTGACGGCTGAGCTTGTTCAAGGATGTCAATCATATTTTCTTGAAATCCAGCGATTCCCTCCTCGTTTAATCGATGTGGTGTCAAATTGAAGGCAAGATTGATTGATGAGGATGTATCTGTAAAAATTAGGTTTGGTCTACGCTCAGATGGGTACTTTAAGGACGCTAGTTCAGCAGACATAATAGAAAAAAGCTTTGGCATTCGTATTTTCATTTTGCCATCTAATAATGACTGCTCCATTACCTGTACTTCTTCATCATCAATGGTGATAACATGTTGGTAAATATCGACTTCTTGTAGATTGTCCTGTTCGTCTTGTTCAGGCTCCTGTTCCACTTGTAATGCCGCTTGTTGCTGGGCTAACTCATGTCGTTCCTGATCTCTCATTTCATTTCTTAATGCAATAATCTTTTCATCTAAAAATTTCATCCCACTCACCTTCCGCTTCTTCAACGTATTTTCATCAACTACTTTTCAACTAATCAACGATCATTCGCTTTGGTCGACCTGGACTAGGCATTGGACTAGCCCCAGTTCCACGACCACCATTTTTGGCTTCACCTAATATACGGTTTAAATATTTGTGAATTTGACTATTGGAAAATGGTTGAAACTCTAGCTCTAACCGATTACTTATGTACATTTCAATGACATCTCGCTGTACTCGTTCTTCATTTAAACACGCTAAGGCAAATGTTATGTCATAAGTATTGGTTGGACGATTTTTTAATAATTCCTTTGCAAAACACTGTAAAACCTTAGGATGATAGGTACTTTTTTGTACACCTGCATATTCACAGTGAAGATAGTTAACGGTATTGTATTCAGTGGTATAATCCGAAAAATCAATGGGCTCTGATCGCAGTTTTGCGCCTACTTTTAATTTAAAACGTACTATTTCCATTTCATTTGCGGCAAGATACATGGAGTTATCAAGAACGATGGTCGTTGTAAATTGCATGAAATCTAAATGATTTACCTCTTCAGCAAAACGTACTTTTACTATCATTTCATTGCCCGTTGCTTCATAGGGAAGCTCATAGCTACTATGGAGCATATAGAGTCTTTTATTATGTTTCATGATGCCCTTGGTCAGAATAATGCTTGTATCTGTTACATGAATATGACAACCCGCTATAATGCCGTTTGAGTATTCCTCGAAATAGAGGTCTAAAAATTCCCTCGGGAAATCCCGCAGATTCTCTAGCATTTCCAGCTTTAAAATTCTTCCTTTTTGAAAATGTGGATATTGATTCGTAAACATCTGTTATTCTCCTCTTTTATTTTTTAGCAGATGCCTACTTACTTTAATCCATCAAAGAAATCTAACTCTGATAGATCTGTTTCAAAGGCAAAGAATTCCTTGCTGCCAATAAACAGCTGCTCCTCTTTCCTAGCCACTGGTACTACATGGAAGCCCCAATGATCCTCTCCTGCGAAGACGAAAAATTTCACTTCACCGTTGGTAATTGAATCTGTCTCGTCCTGTGGAATTTTATTGGAATAGAACGACACAATACTCTCATAAAGCACTGGAACAAAATTTTCCTGCCTATTGAAATAGGTGTACTTTTGGGTTGTCTGATGATCACTTCCAGTTAGGAAAAATTCGACCTCTGTGACTCCCCATGGGCGTGAAATAGTTCCATGAATTTGATTCAATCGTTCTAAGCTACTGATAAGAAGTTTTTCTTGCCTGTTATGTGTAAATGCACTAACAGAATAAGGTACTATAGGAGCATTATTCGTAACGGTCGTTTCAATCATGCCAATTTTTTTCGCATTTAAGTAACGCAATGCTCCTCTTAAGCAGGCAAGCTTTAATTCTGGCACTTTCCCTACATTTTCAGCCTTTTGCCTAAACTCAATGCTACGGCCTGGCACAAATTCTTTTAAAGCCTCTCGAAAGGCATCAATTTTACAGGATTGTCCAGTCAGCTTAATAATGGAATATTCACCAAGCATGCCACTTTCATAAAACTCCTCTAAAAATTCGCGTACAATATCGTAAATATCTGCTTTTATAAGATGATTGATTTCTTTAATATTGAAAAAAACATTTGGATAATCGTAAACATCTTTAAATTGATGATGCTCTAATAGTGATAAGCACCAGCGATCTACTGTTGTGATATTCAAATCGCTATCCTGCTGTGTATCGCTTTCTGAATAAAAGCGGCTTCTCAGAATACCAGTTTTGCGGAAAAATTCCTTCTTCATTTCCTCTGCCATTTCCCATAAAAAATAATGATTATTGCGAACTCTTAGATACTCATCACGTGTCCGATTTTCATATTCCTTAAAGCGTGTAGGAATGATAGATTCAGCATCCTCAAATGCTTTTTCGAATTGCTGGTAGACGGCCTCTACGCCATAATCATCTACATATCGGTAAATATCCTTTCCGGGGATATCAATTAACGCATCAATGTCATATGCATTTTTCCCTCGGCTATAATAGTTCGCAAAAACAATTTTCATAAATTGGAAGATGCGATATGTAATATTATTCCCCCCAAAATTGGTATCACCATTTTCATAGGTTGTATGAATATCAATTTTGTAGGAAATGTGGCCGTCCTCTATGCGAAACTTACAGGAAGAGAGGTCTGTCGTTCCCCCACCACAATCAATAACAAGTGCTTTGTACTCCTTACTATCCATAAAGCTTTGATTCTCTATTTGATTGGCGATCGTGTTATATAAAACGGACATCCCTTCATCGAGAGCATGCTCTGTTTCAATTTGATATTCAGGTAATATGGCCTGAAACATATCTAAAAATTGAGTTTTCAGCTTGACAGGACTTGAAATATGCAAATGTTTAAATCGACACTTAAATTGATGTTCAGCCATACGTATGATATAAAGTAAAAATTCTCTTATGATTTGACTACGCGGGACAAGTGCTGTATTGCCATTCGCATCCATCACTTCTTCTAATTTTGCATAATTACTAACCCAACGCTTGATTCCCTGAAATTTAGTAGCCAAGGAGGTATAACTATTTTTTTTCATCACTTTAAGCGCTTCATAGCCAAAATAATAGCTTACATGCTCTGTGTTCGAGCAATCTGCTACTGAAAGCACTGTGGGCACTACTTCAATCCATTCGTTTTGATGAAGTGCGTCTGGGAATTGTACAAAATTAATGCTATTAAGTTCAATCCTCTTGTTTAAAAGGTCATGGCTACAAGGAGATGCGACATAATCACTATCCAAAAAAACACCAGCTGTTGTATTTGTTGTACCAAAATCAATTGCAAGGATAGCATTTGTAGTTTCTAATTGCTTCATCTCTAAATCTGGTATCGGTACTTTGTAGTAATGTAAATTTGTTGGTGGTAGCGGGATTTCCTGATAGTACGTTTTATACATATACTCGGAATCTTGCTTCCGTAAAAAGATAAAGCTATAGTTTTTATTTTTTGTCTCACGTATGCCAAGTGCTTGATCGGCAGTTAAATAATAACTTTGTGGTCTTTCATCATCCTTTACGATATTTAAAATTCCACATAACTCTAGCTGCTCATTCACAAGTAATACATTGGATTCCACTAGAAACCCACCTGTTTCGACTAAATATTGATCAGGTTTATCTATTTTCATACCTTTATAGACATTCATTTTGGCGGGGATTTTAATATCCCCATTATCAGAAAGTGGCGTCTTTAAATATTTTTGCAAAGCCTCTTCTACTCTTTCAAAGCCCCCATCTTGGTTCTCTTTTATGAGAAGATGTTCCTCAGCCCCACGATATCTTACAATCTTTTCAATTAATTCGTCCCTTGTCAGCGTATTAATTAAACCTGTTATGAGCTTTTCCTTATAACAAATATTTCTAAGCTGAAAGGTTGTCATTTCCATTAGCTCTACACGTGTATAGGTCATATATTTTTTTTCTGAATAACGCTTATTCAAATTCAATTTATACGAGTATTTGGTCGTCACCTATAGCCCTCCCTTGCTCTCTTTAATAAAGAGCTATTCGATCTAGCATCATGGTCTCTTCTAATCCCATAATGCCAAAATGATATTGCCAATAAACTTCTATATGGTAGCCAACTGGCAGAAAAATCTCTTGAATGAGCTCAACCTTTTTACTATTTTTTTCTGTCTTTTTTTGCTGAATGTAAAGAAGTAATTCATCTTTTTCCTCGGACTTAACATAAATGAAACAATTTTTAAAAATATTTTTCAGCGTGTCTTTGATGAGGTATATTTCCTCGCCTGTTTGATAGAGTCTAAGCATGTTTAATGCCACAATTTCTTGTTCCTTTTTAGAAAAAAGCTTGATATGATCGCGAACCCGTTTTCCAAATACATTTGCCTGAATATCCCTCAGAATAAAACGAATATAAAATTCTTTTTTATTCATACCCTGCATGCGATCAATCTCAGCTAAAAAGTGTAAGGTTATATCTAATAGACAGTCTCTAAACTCTTGATCTGACGTATGATCAGGATGAAACAGGTCTTTAAAGATTTGAAAATAACGATAATAAGGATTTACTTCAACATGCTGCTCTACTACCTGTGAATTTAATAGCTGTGGACTAAGCTCCATATACGGTGAATAGATTTGAGCTAGGTGAAAGTAAATATCCTTTGTTTGAAAGCCTTCATCTTCTGTTTTAATTAGTAAATCCCAAATGTAATTCATAGCCATTTACCCACACATTTATATTCCATAAAATGTCTTTGTATTTCAGCAATAAGGAAGCTTAATACATCATCCGCAATAAAGTCTCTATCTTGCTTTGATATGAATTGCAATAGCATTGTTTTTTTATAACTGTTGCCTTCTTGTCTATCCATTAAAAATGGTTGAACAAGGTTATGACTACCTACTGGTTCGTATTCCTCGAAAACATCAATTTTCACTAGTTCAAGCATATTTGCTGCCTCAAAGGAATTTATCAGTCGAATAATTTCACCTTTTGTAGAAACGTTTTGATTATTTTTATAAGAAAGCTTGTGCATAAAATAGGCATTACGACTATTTGAAACTAGCGCAAAATTTAATTTGCCAATTTGCTCCTGCTCTACTTTAGCTATTTTTAATAATCGCCATTCTCCCGATTGCTCTAGTGGCGAAACAATTGTCAGTTCATGGTCTGAACGTTTTACATACCTAACATTTTCCACCTCCGTATCAATGACATAGCCATGTTGATTACCTGTTTTTCGTAACGATAAGACATGCTCAAAATTGACTCTATCTATAGCAGGGAATGGAAAACCACTATTCTTCACCACATGGGGTTGAATATTCCAAAGCGGCACCATGTTCAATCGTTTGTATTGCTCATATTCCTCTAAATCAATCGTCACTTCTTCTATTTCCACATCTTCATGTAACGGCGGACAGTCTACAACGATGACATCCAGAAATTTATGAACAAATGGATGATTAATCGTTTTCCAAGGAAGGCCATTTATTTGAAAAATAGAGTACAGCTTTTCAATTTCCTTTATATAACGATGATTCTTGATAAGGCCAACTTGAATCTCAACCTGACCCTCGGACGTCTTTAAACTTCCTCTAAATATTCTTGGCTGTGCAAGTAAATGTTGAATCACATCCGAATTACACGCTAAAAATATAGTCATGAGCATCGCCGGTTCATGCTTTTTCATGGACCCTAGAAGCTTATCCGTGTATATTTTTCTCTCCTCTACATCTGTTGGACATATTGGAAATAAACAATCATGGATGGGATCGACATCCTCCCTAGGAAGCAATGTTGCATAGATATCGTATTTATTCTCTATATCATCCATCTCATTGAAAATGCGCTCCTCAAGCTTGCGGTTCATATCCTCTTGATAGTCGATAAGATTGACAAAGACACCACTTACAATATCCTTTAGTAATTGACGTTGCTCTAAATCTTCTATTTTTCGTAAACGTTCGAACATGAGCTCTTTTAACAATTTACTTTCCTTCTTTCATAAGCCTAGAATTTGAGTGCTAACTGGCATCTGGTGCTTCATCAATTGGTAAGTCTGCCTCGTTCGGGATAGCATTTTCCGGTGCTTGTCCTTGTGGAATAGGATTCAATTTATCATTTACATTCATAATTTTTCTCTCTAGCCCTAAAACCTTTGCCAATAATTCTGTTTCCTGATAAATCTCTTGAGCAAGCGTATAGGATTCTATTGCTTTTGCGTATTCCTGACGGGCATAGCTCTGATCGCCATTCTTTTCTAATCCTTCTGCCTTTAATTCTTTTTGGGCCTTTTCTAATTCTTTTATTTTCTCCTCTGTGTCCTCTATTTTTGTTTTAATCTGTGGCTCGCCAGTAAAAGAAATAGCCAATGCTTTTTTCCTAGCCTTTTGGTAGATGGCTAAAGCACCATTATAATCCTCAGCCTCAAAGCGAAAATCAGCATCCTTGATGGCGTCAACAATCTCAACGATGGAATCCATATTTTCAATTCTTTGTATTACCTCTCCCTTGCCGAATCCATTAATGAGCTTCCCTTCTTTTTTTGCTTTTTCATAGTGTTCCAACGCCTCAGCAAATTTTCCAGTTTCCGCTGATTGATCACCATTGATAATGAGTTGTGTCACTCTTAATTTTCTAGCTAGTAAATTTCTATGTATAGGATCTTTCAATTTCTTTGCCGCATTTCGGCCCTCACTATATGCAAGAAGCGCCTCATCATAATTACCATCCTGAAAATATTGATTGCCGCTCTTTTCATGATCCTTCATTTCTACTGATAGCTCAGCAATTTTTTTAGCTTGTTTTGCTTGATAAAAAATGGTGCTACCACCTACAACCAACGCTACTACTAATGCAGTAGCAATCATTTTTATATACTTTTTCTTGTTTTTATTTGTTTCCTGATAAACTTTATTAACAAATACTGCAGCAACCGTATAGTTTTCTACCACTTTTCTTTGTCTACTTAACAAAATTTCTTCCAATAAATCGGTATATTGTTCTGAATCCTTTACACCTTCAAGTGCATCGGCCATCTCAATCTCACTCACATCTTCCCAGAATCCTGCCGTACAAAGTAATAAGGCGTCCCCATCCATAAGTTTCATTTTCTTAGACACAAATGGTTGAAAATCATTTGGCTTGCCAAGATAATTTAGCAAATTCCCTCTCTCTTCATGCTGGCTAATATCTAAGGATCGATTTCGATTATTGACAATTTCCTGTGCTAAACTTTGGTCCGTGCTTTTGTAGGTTAATGTGCCATTACGGAAATGATATAATCGTGAATTTCCCGCTACTGCCACAATCATCTTTGAATAATCTGAAACAACTATGACAACACTAGCCTTCAACCTTACACGTAAACTTTGAGCTTGAAGTATATTTTGTGCATGCTTGAGATATTTTTTGATACTTCTTCTCGACATAGTTGGTTTTTCCATAAAACGTTCCAAAATAGCCTTTACCGCAAGCTCGGCACTGCTAATTTCCTGATCCGCATCTAAGCCCTTTATGGCTACCCAACAAGCAACATCATCAAGTTCTGTATACGCAAAGTAGTCTTTATTTTGCAGAAAGGACCCGGCTTCAGATAGAAAACTAGTTTTAAAGTCACAATTTTCCTTTCTCATAAGTCTCCTCCTTCTCTAGTCCACCGTCACCATATTTTTTCCAAAATCAAGATAGTCGCATTGTCTTGATTCTTTAGGCGTTTTTGTTCAACGGCTTTTATAATGTTTTGTGCTAAATCATAGGGTGGAGCTTGCTGAGAGAGGATTTTTTCCATTTCAACCTCTGTTAAAGCATCATAGATTCCATCACTAAATAGGCAAACCTTGTCTCCTTTATGTAGTTGAATAGGATTATTTCCTGTATCTAGATTTTTAAAGCCTGCATATCCCAAATAATTTATTAATCGTTTTTTCAAAGGATTTTCCTGTACTTCAAGTTGCGAAATTTCACCCGCAATATAACGTTCAGTTAATACCGATTCAAAAATATGTTTTTGGTTAATTGCTAAAAATTCACCGTTTCTAAAAATCGTAATAACACTATCACCTACCGCACCCCAATGTAGGTAGCCATCGTTATCAATAATGGCAGTGACTAATGTTGTTCCTCCATTTGAGCCATTCAAGTTTTCTACAATCATATGATTACTCGACATAGCTGCTTTCTTTAAAAAATCTTGTAGCTGATTGAGGCTACCAAGCTTTTTAAATTCTTCTATAAATGTGGTCACTGCGATTGTACTGGCCATGCGACCATTGGCTAACCCACTAATCCCATCTGCAAGCACCGCCATTGTGCCATGTGCCGTCTCAGCGGTTGAGAAATAATCATCCTGTTCATCCCGCCTTCCTATCGTCTGACCATTTCCAATGTAAATTTTCCCTTTTTCCATTTTTTGAGCAAGGATACCTCGTATGATGAGTAAAAAAATAAGTACAACAATAAAAATTAATGCAATTATGTAAGGTACTAGCTTATGGTCCATTCGTCATCATTCCTCACTTTGATTGTTTTCCCATTCAAAGTGGACGCCACAAAGTGGAATAAATAAAAACATACTTCTCCCTAACTGAATAACATCATAGGCTGCTAATTCCGTTGGTGTATAAACCGCTTCATTATTTAGATAGGCTAGTCCTGATGCATCCCCAGGTAGCAAGTAAAAATTCCGTTTTTTAGGATCATATACAATGACTGCATGATTACGTTTAGAGATGGAATTGTCTCCAGCAATTCGAATATGCATGTCTTCTGCCCTACCGATAAAATTCTTTTCCGATAAGATCCGATAATCTCTCCCCATTTGTGGTCCTTCAATACAAACCAACCATCCTGTAACAGGATCAATCCCATCCATTTCTCCTAAATAAGGTAATGTTTTATCATCTACTTCAGCGACAGGTGTGGATGGACTATTTTGTCTTTGCTCCTGCTCCACCATGACATTACAGTACGGGCAAATATTACGATGTCTCCTTGAACTAAACATATGACCATTTGTACATCTAATTAAACTCATTCCAAAATCCCCCATCTATGTTGCGACTTTTTTCTCTATTTCACCAAAATTCGCGTATTTGCTATGTATATCGTATCTCCATTACCTAGTGGGTATGGAATCTCTTGTTTTAATCTATTTTTCACCCGCTTATGCGCCTTTTTTAAACCTACACCATTAACAGAATCAATATCCTCTACATACCAAATACCAGCTACACAGTTAAGGACCGCATGTTCATAATTAACAAGAGATTCATATTCTGTTCCACTTAAATCAATATCTGCCTTATATTCAGCTGAACTTTTTCCTATAAGTAATGAAATTTGATCACCAAGCTCCCATTCATCCACTTCCATCCCACTTTCATTAAGGAGAACAAGCTTAGAAATGTCCTTGTTTGTCATAGTTTGAGTAATTGCTTTTGCTTCGTATTTGAGAGAACCATAAATAATAGCAAGGATGACTATTACTGTGCCAATAACAAATTTTAAAAGAACCTCCTGATTCATAACAAAAACATATAAAATGAAAAAGAAGGCAATGGTGACAATAATGATATCGATAATTTTTATAAGCATTTTTTTTCTTGCATTTTCACTGTAAGCTTCAGTTGGATATTGATCATACATGTAATCACTTCCTCACTTTTTACCATTTGATTATTTATTAAAAAAGCGCTCAAATAAATCCGTTGTGTCAAGGGGATTTTTCTTCGCATTTTTATGTAGAGTTGAGGACATTTCTTTTGTTTTCGGATTGAAGCCAAAAAAGTGTTCAAAGTTTTTTTCAATATTATTTATATTAAAATCTGGTTTTTTGTCTGCAGATTGATGTCCATTAGAATGTCTGTCATCCGTTTGCTTCGATTGCCAGCCTGTACCTGGATCATCGAGACTAGCATCATATGGCTCTCTCAATGCCGGATCTTTCAGTACTTTATAGGCTTCTGTAGCTTTTAAGAAAATTTCTTCTGATTCTTTGTTTCCCCCGCTTACATCTGGATGGTGCTTTTTGGATAGCTTCCGATAAGCGAGCTTGATTTGATCTTGTGTGGCATTTCTACTAACACCTAAAATTTCATAATGTGTTTTCATCTTTTCAACCCCAATTTAGGATTATTAAAAATTATCTAAGGAACTAAATAAGTTCCTTAGATAATTAGAAGAGTTTTATCAAGCTACAACCTTAGACAGCGTAGCCACCCTCGATTTTTGCCAAGTCTGTTTTGTCTTTCTTTTGCTTAATGAATAAGTAGAATTCACCAATACCTTCTGTATCACCATATCTTTCTGTGTAATCCACAACAAAAGCATTTGGGAAGTGAATTTTTCTTACTACTTGATCCGCTGAAATAACCTCTAGTGTTACTTTACGGTAACAATCTGCCTTTTCAGCAGGTACTAATGACCATAATCCTAATTTCATCGTATCATCAGAATTATCACCATCAGTAGCAGTTAAAATTTTACCTTTTACCTTTAAAGTTGCTCCAACATCTGTAGAGCGGGCATTAGAATCGTTTGGCGTATCTGTCTCATACTCGACAGTCATAATGCTTTCTAACCCTAATTCAATTGCTTCTGATCCTTCTACTTTTAATACAAAACCCATTTTTAGTTCCTCCTAATTTGTGTTGAATGACTCCCATCTTCTTTGATGAATTAAGTTTAAGCATAGCTATCTCATTTCACAGGGCAGCTTGTTAAAACAAGCATTGTGAAATATGTAATTTTTCATCTGGATGATGTTAGTCGATTCATATTTATGTTAAAAGATTTATTATTTAATAAATCTTAAACAACCTACGTAAATTTTTAATGATTGAAATAAATAAATTGTTAGGCTTTAACAGCGCTTGTCCCTTTAGTAATCGTGACTTCAAGATTTTTGACATTCCCATTAAACACAAGATCAATTTGACATAGACTTGTTTTCTCATCAATGATGTAACCGATATCGTCTCCATCATGAATAATAGAGTTTACATGTCCTTTATCATTTAGCCACTTACTTTTTTGACTGCTTGGATTATTACTAAAGAAACGAACAATATTTTCATGCTTAAAGTCTCCTGATTGGAAACGAAGAATTCTTTCAATATACGTACTAACTTGAGTTTTGTAGATTGAATCAAATCCATCTTCTTCCATCGCTAGACTTCTTGCTTTATAGACAGTTATACGTCTAATATCTTTATCCTGTAGTTGAGCATTTTCAGAAGAGAATACAAAACCAAAGCTTCTGCTATTGATAGCATCCTTAATATTATTCGTAAAACCAGAGATCTCTTTTGCCATAGTTGTTACTGCTCGTAGTGAATTGTCTCCGGCTTCAATATCGAATCGAACTCCCGGATAATTTCGTTTAACATGTCTAAATGATTCTTTTAAATACTCTGGACATTGATAGGCCGATACGATACCTGCTGCAACATAGCTAGCATCCACATAAACGCCTTCAATCCATAGTTTTAAGATATCTTCTTTCTCTTTTGATAAACGTGCTCCATTTTCAGTAGTATGCATACGTGTATCAATCACGACTCCTGATTTATCTTTAGGAATAATCGTAAAGTTTGGTAAACATGGTATAGCAAACTCGCTATAATCCTTTCTAACTAGTACAGAGCATTTATCGATTAGACGATCAATACCAGCTGTTGCAATCCCATTGAAGGTTGTTTCTTCTTCAGCCATAAAGTTAAAGAAAATTTGCACCTTGTAATCTTTTATAGTGTCCAAGAGAATGGATAGTGATTCCATCGTATTACCCTCTTGCTTGGTCACTTTATCGTTTCCTTTGAATCTGGATCGACTTACTTTCATTTTTCCAGATGCTTCAAGTTCAAGCGCTGGTACAATTCCATACCATACCGTATCTGTAAAGTCATTTTTTGAGTTCACAGTGTTTAAGTAAGTACGTAATCTCGGTAGGTTATTACTTTTTACCAGCATATCTAACTTAGTGTTAGTGATGATTAATGAAGGTTGCATACCTTTGTTTTTAGTTGCATATTGATCAAAATACATTTTGATCCCTAGTAATTTTTCAACTAAAGGCTTAACCGTTTTGACAAATTCATCCTTTGCATCCTTATAGAATTCAAGATATGTATTGTAGTTTTGAACTTCTGTTTCTACATCAAATTCAGCTTTAATTGCTGGAAGCGGCGAGAACGTTCTGACTACTAAATCTTTCACATAAGAAGATGGTGATTCAGTTATCGCTTCGTAATCTTCCTCAAATACAGTACTTAAGCCATAATTACTATTTTCCTCAATGACCATTAATTCTGCACTATTTGTTTGTGGTGCCTCAATGATTTTCAATTCACCATTGTCACCAATTGAAAGAGTACCTATTTGTAACTTTTCAGATTCTCCCTCATCTTGACTAGCACCCAGTAATAATCTTGTTTTAATATCCTCAATTGCTAACGGTAGCATCGCCATCACATTGTTATAGTTTCTACTAGCAACTTCAAACATAAGATTCAGCTTGTCACCTGTATCTAATTTCTTAGGGTCGCCTTCATCTAGCTTGTCATATTCACCATACAAGTAATGGATCTCTTTACGTACTTGACGAATGTCATCCATGACTTTTTTAGGAGAGATCATATCAAGTAAATTTTCAAATTTAAAATCTACATTGGCAATTCCTTGACTTCTTTTTGTATCAATGAGCGTAAATAGCATTTTTAAAAAATCATTATTTTGGTCAATTGCTATTTCAGAAATACAATCATCTTGAATTCCTTCTGGCTTTTTTAAGGTATACATGACTTTTTGATTTGCGGCATTGTAAAATGAGTAAACCGTGGGAGAAAACTTATCTAAAAATTCATCGAAACTTTTTACAAGAAGACTTTGATTAATTTCTTTAATTTTTTCATCACTTAGACTATCAATTCCTTTGACATCTCCAACGAGCGTAATTAAATCCATTTTCTCAGGATTTATTTCTTCAAAGAGCATAGTTCGGTTTGTTTGATTAATAATATCCATTCATTTGGCTGTATAATTCTACAGCCATCCCTCCTTTAAAACGAATTCGAGTTGTCATAAACATTAGTAAGTAAATGAAAGATAAGAGCATAAGGGTTACAGCGTTGGATATTGTACAACCACTTCAAATGCTATTGTTTTATGAATCTATTCTCACAGTTATTCCCAAAGTATTATAGAATAATAAAACATAGTAGTGAAAATATACCAACGATAAACAAAGTTATGTAGTGAAATTGAAATTAATTTATAAGAATCTCTGTCCTACTTTATGCATCTTTCATACAAACTTTACGAATGATTAATGTATCACAAAGGTAACTATACAATATCTAAAATCAATGTCAATATTTTCTATAGAATATATTGTCATCAAAAACATTTATAGGATTGTTTAGTAAAAATATAACATGGTAATAATTATGATATTTTATAGACATTTATGGCTTTTATAATATTTTTTTATAAAAAAAACAGCTTATTGTCCTAAATACCTTAGGTCATAAGCTGTTTTTTAAAAGTTACAATATATAGTTAAAATGGATAAATAGTATTAAACGAATAGTAAATTTGGTCATTTAGAATCAAATAAATTAAAATAGTTCTTTTTACATTTGAACTTTATTTCAATAATAATCATGTATTTAATAAATTTTAGGGAAGAACATCTTTTTTTAGTCTCTATCCGCAACCCCCACATAATAGTAGATGACATAAAAGTGCTCACTTTTTCATTATATTTTCTAACATTCTCAATTTTATCCTCAATTACCCTCTGTGAAATATCTAATGGTATTTCATTCGTTAAAGCATAGTATAAGGTTGCCATCAAGCTATAAATATCAGTATAAACATCTTGCTCTCCTTGCATGGAATACTGTTCAAGGGGAGAATAGCCTGGACTAGTAAATATCGGATATTTCATCCCTGTTTTATAATAAACGGCAGATCCAAAATCTAATAAATAGGGTTGTCCGTTAGCATCAATCATAATATTACTAGGTTTTATATCCCGATGTATAATTCCCTTTCCATGTAAATAAGTAATCGCTTCTATTAAAGGTAAAAATATATCTTGATAGAGAAGATGTCTCTCACTCAATGAAAATCGTTGTATATATTGCTCTAATAAAACCCCTTCATAATAATCTGTGACTATATATATAGAACCATTTTCAAAAAAATGATGTCGATATGTAACAATATATTGATGGTTCAGACGCTGTAACATTAACGCCTCATTCAAAAACCTTGCTTTTAAATCCTCAAATTTCCTCTTTGTAGAGGGTAAACGATTGATGACAGACTTATTATCCAAATCTCGTAAAGCTATGTCTAATGGGAAAAACTCTTTTATGATAATTTCTTCTCCGGTGCTTATGTATTCAGCGATATAAACAAATGATAATTTACTCGTAGCAAGAAGTCGTTTGATGCTATATGTATTATTTAATAGATTATTTATTGGTAAACTCAATTCCGCTGATGTTGTTTGCATTTAAATCCCTCCTTCCACAATCCATCAAGGAAAATTATAACAAAAATTTCATATAAAAACCGCCCACTAAGAAAGTGAGCGGTTTGTCAATTTTAAGCTTTTTGATAACGTAGTACAGGTGTACGAGCCGCACGTGTTTCGTCTAGGCGAGAAACGACTGTAGTATGTGGTGCTTCTTGAACGATGGATGGATTTTCCTCCGCTTCCTTCGCAATTTGAATCATCACATCGCAGAATGCGTCTAATGTTTCTTTAGATTCTGTTTCTGTTGGCTCAATCATTAACGCCTCTTCCACATTTAATGGGAAGTATGTTGTTGGTGGATGGTAGCCAAAGTCTAACAGACGTTTTGCGATATCTAGTGTACGAACGCCTAATTTCTTTTGGCGATGACCAGATAAAACAAATTCATGTTTACAGTGACGGTTATATGGAAGATCGTAGAATGGCTCTAAACGACGCATCATATAGTTGGCATTTAATACAGCATATTCTGTTACAGCTTTCAGGCCATCTGGACCCATTGTACGGATGTACGTATAGGCACGAACATTGATCCCAAAGTTACCATAGTATGGTTTTACTCGTCCGATAGATTGTGGACGGTTGTAATCGAAATGGTATGCGCCTTCTTCTGTTCTTACAAGTACTGGTTTTGGTAGGTATGGAATTAAATCAGCTTTTACGCCTACTGGACCTGAACCTGGACCACCACCACCGTGTGGACCTGTAAATGTTTTATGCAGATTTAAATGCACACAGTCAAAGCCCATATCGCCAGGACGTGCTTTACTCATAACAGCATTTAAGTTGGCACCATCATAGTACACTTTACCGCCAACAGAGTGGATAAGCTCCGCCATTTCGATGATGTTTTCTTCAAATAAACCAAGTGTATTCGGGTTTGTTAACATTAAGGCAGCAGTGTCGGGACCTACTACTTTGCGAAGGTCTTCAATATCTACTAAGCCCGTTTCATCTGATTTAACTGTAATTGTTTCAAAGCCTGCTACTGTTGCTGAAGCTGGGTTAGTTCCGTGAGCAGAGTCGGGAACGATAACTTTATTACGGTGACCTTCTCCATTTGCTTCATGGAAAGCACGGATCATCATTAATGCTGTCCATTCTCCATGTGCCCCTGCTGCTGGCTGTAATGTCACTTCATCCATACCAGTAATTTCTACTAATGACGTTTGAAGATCATAAAGAAGCTCCATAGCACCTTGTGCTGTTGATTCATCTTGTAGTGGGTGCACATTGGCAAAGCCAGCAAGACGAGCTACCGCTTCATTAATTTTTGGATTATATTTCATCGTACAAGAGCCAAGTGGGTAGAAGCCAGAGTCTACACCATGATTTCTACGAGAAAGTGCTGTGTAGTGACGCATGATATCAAGCTCAGATACTTCAGGTAATTCTGCTGCCTCTGTACGTACTAAATTAGCAGGTAATATATCTGTTAGATCTACTTCAGGTACATCAAGCGCTTCTAAACTATAGCCAACGCGACCTTCTTTTGAAATTTCAAAAATGAGTGTTTGATTTTCGTTATGCATGAAGAGCCCCCATTTCTGCAACTAGTGCATCAATTTCTTCTTTTGTGCGTAATTCAGTCACAGCAATTAGCACATGATTTTTAAGAGAGTCATAATTTTGACCTAAAGGATATCCACCAATAATACCTTTTTCAATTAAGCCTTTATTGATTTCCTTCACACATTTATTTGTTTTCACTACGATTTCATTAAAATGTGCACCTTGGAATGCTACTGTAAAGCCTGCTGCTTCAAAGGCATTTTTTGCATAACGTGTTTTCGCAATATTTTGTGTAGCCATTTCGCGAATACCTTGTTTCCCTAGAGCTGTCATTGCTACAGAAGCTGCAAGTGCAAGAAGTGCTTGGTTCGAACAGATGTTAGAAGTTGCTTTATCGCGACGGATATGTTGTTCACGTGCTTGTAGTGTTAATACATAACCACGACGTCCTTCACCATCTACTGTTTCACCAACAAGACGACCTGGCACCTTACGCATTAATTTAGTTGTCACTGCAAAGAAACCACAGTGTGGACCACCAAATGCTTCAGAGATACCGAAAACTTGTGCATCACCTACACAAATATCAGCTCCTAGTTTACCTGGAGGAGTTAAAATACCTAGGGCAAGTGGGTTAGACGATACTACGAATAAGCTTTTTGCTTCATGCGCAATATCACCGATTACTTGAATATCCTCAACTTGACCAAAGAAGTTTGGATATTGAGCAATAACTGCTGCCGTATTGTCGTCAATTAGCTCTTTTAAAGCTGCAATATCAGTCACACCATCTTTATGTGGGATTGTTACGATTTCAATAGATTGACCATAGGCATATGTAGCCACAACATCACGATATTCTGGGTGTACCGTTTCAGATACTAAAATTTTCTTACGACGTGTATGTCCAGCTGCCAACATTCCTGCTTCAGCCAATGCTGTACCACCGTCATACATAGAAGAGTTGGCAAGATCCATACCAGTAAGCTCTGCAATCATAGTTTGGAATTCAAAAATAGCTTGAAGCTCGCCTTGTGAAATTTCAGGTTGATAGGGAGTATAGGCTGTATAAAACTCTGAGCGAGAAATAACATGATCCACGATTACAGGCTTGTAGTGGTTATAAACGCCTGCACCTAAAAACGATGCATTCGCATTTGTGTCTTTGTTTTTAGCAGCAAGTGCCGATAACTCTTTTAATAAAGCAGATTCCGATTTTGCTGCCTTAATGTCATAAAGGCCTTTAAAACGTACTTTCTCAGGAATATCCTCGAATAATTCATCAACTGAGGATACACCGATTACGTCTAACATTTCTTTTTGATCTTGCTCCGTCATTGGTAAATAACGATGTTTCATAAATGTAGGTCCCTCTTTTCAGCTATTATTTTGAACGCTTGTAAAACGGTGTTTCAACTGTAATCACTTTTAGTTGCTTACCACGGATTTCAATTTCTAATTCATTTCCGATAGTTGCGAATTGACTGTCAATTAACGCGTGACCAACATTACGTTTTGAGGAAGGAAGCTGTGTTCCTGTTGTAACTTCACCAATTTCCTGACCATCTTTAAACACTTTATAGCCATGGCGTGGAATCCCTTTATCGATCATTTCAATGCCGACTAGTTTGCGTGGAAGACCATTTTCCTTCTGAGCCACTAATGCATCATGACCAATAAAATCTTCTTTATTTAATTTCACAGCAAAGCCAATACCTGCTTCAAGAGGAGAAATAGTTGCTGATAATTCTTGACCGTAAAGTGGCAGACCCGCTTCAAAACGTAATGTATCTCGACATCCTAGACCTGCAGGAACAACACCTTTGTCTTGACCAGCACCTAAAATTTTATCCCATAGTGCTTTAATATCCTCTGGTGCTCCATATAGTTCGAAGCCATCTTCTCCTGTGTATCCACTACGAGAAACTAACACTTTATGTCCTGCGACTTCTACATTCTCTTGGAATCGGAAAAATTTAATGGCACTTACATCCGTTGAAGTGAGGGATTGAAGAACCTCCTCTGCTAAAGGACCTTGTAGCGCAATTTGTGCATAGGCTTCCGATTGATTGTCAATTGTCACATCATATTGATGTTGATTTTCCAGCATCCAATCATAGTCTTTTTCGATATTTGCTGCATTCACGCATAATAAATAATGTTGATCTGCTAGCTTATACGTTAGTAAATCATCGACAACACCGCCGTCCTCATAGCACATTGCTGTGTATTGTGCCTGGCCAGTAGCTATTTTTGAAACATCATTGGATAAAAGGTTTTGTAAAAAATCTAATGCATCGGGACCCGTTACTAAAATTTCACCCATATGGGATACATCAAATAATCCCGCACGATTACGTACTGCGTCATGTTCATCTTTAATAGAGGAGAATTGAACTGGTAATTCCCATCCACCGAAGTCAACCGTCTTAGCACCATATTTCGCATATTCTTCAAATAGAGGTGTACGTTTTAATTCATTCGTCATTCTTTTTTGCCCCCTTATTGTTAGTTACATTTTTACTGGTAGTAGTTCGTCTGCTTTTTGTATGGGTACAGTCATGACTTAGCAAAGTAAAAAGCTTCACGGAGTACCTAAAGACATAAAAAAAGACAGACGAACCCCTTTTCGGGATTCTCTGTCCTTGCACCTGAAAGTTACACCAGACTAACTCGCATGGTTGATACTGCCAATTAGTCGGCTTTCCCCTTTGGTGGCTGCTATTGTTATACTACAGCTCTCTCCAGAGTTGCGTCTTATACGAGTCCTTTTACCTGAGAGATTCATAGCCATTGCTACTTGCTCCTTCGGTGGCGTTTAATAACGCTCTCTCCCCGTATAATCATCCGCCCAAGATACATCTTGGTACTATTTAGTATTCAATGAACATTTAGTTACTTATTTGTCTATATCCTAACATTAATTGCATTGAAAAGGCAATCATTTTTTAAAAGATAATAAAACACGAACATTATTCGGTTTATCATCATTTATCGTTCGTTTTTAAGCCTTTTTACTTGGAACACTAAATACTCTAAAATTTGACGAATGGTTCTGCCCGCTGTCAGGACCTGAATATGCCCTGCATCACGATAAAACTTTCTTCTGTAATGATACAGACTTTCTAGCTCCTCCTTTGTCGAGCTTTGTACGATTGGTCTGTTAGGATCATGCTGAACTCGTTTATAAATATCCTCAAACGAGGCATCTAAAAAAAATACTAAGCCACTACGTCTCATAATTTTTCGATTTTCAGCATTCATCGCAGCTCCACCGCCCGTAGAAATAATACAAGCCTCATCGCGGAAACTTTTCAAAAATTCTGTTTCTATTTTTCGAAAATGGGCCTCTCCGTACTTTTCAAAAATCTGCGGGATGGACATTCCTTGCTGTCTCACTATTTCATGATCCATATCATAATATGGCATCTTTAATAAAAAGCTTAAACGTCTTCCTAAAGCACTCTTTCCACTACCCATAAAACCAACTAAATATATTTTTCGCAATTCGAATCACCTTCTTATAACTACGATTCTACACTGTCTGACAAAATTTGTCCCAATAAATTTATCGTAGCTTGAACATTCAATTTTTCGAGCCCATCATATGTTTGAAATTGCATTTCATATGACATACAATACGCAAGAAGAAAAGTAGTTACAAGAAATAATAATGCAATTGCGATTAAAAAAATAGCCCCACTGTCATTTTTCAATAATTGGCACATAGAAGGTTCGCTCCTTTTGCATACCACTAGGCATTTCCACCGCTACTGTCAGCCTATCTCCGCTATAAGTGAACTGACATTTATTGATGCCATTTAGCATGGGAACATGTCCTCCATTTACTTGTTCACGAATGATATTACGATAGCAATCAATATAATGGACAGCTTCTGTGGTCTGGAAAGTGATTCGTTTATGATCATCCCGCACAGAGAACGTTAAAATATCCTTTAGCCCATTATTCAAATCATACACAAACAGCTCCCATTTCGATTGTTCATCCGTTTGCATAGTTGAGGTCATTTCAGCATACCACAGCATAATTAGGACAAAAAGATGAGAAATCAGCACAAACACCATTAATTGAAACATTGCTTCTAGTAAGGTATAGCCCTTCTCATTATTCATGGACATTTCCTGTAAGGGGAATACATTTTTGGCGTGGCTTGAGTATATTGTGAAAACGAACACAAATTTCTTCACCATTAAACATCCATCGATACTCAACCTGTTCAATAATTCTTGTGCCCTCAGTTTGTTGTACAGCTTGATATAATTTCAGGCCCTCATATGCTGTTTCAGCTGCAATCATTTCCATTTTTTTATTCATAAGATTCGTTTTCATCGTATAGGTAATAGGCAATAAGGAGCCGCAAAGTAACATCAAGATGCCCATTGCCAAAATCGTGTCAACAAAAGAATAGCCTGACTCATTCAATTCTCGCTCTCCCTCGCCCTAATGTAATGATTACCTTTTTCTTTCCTTGCGGCGTTTGAAACGCGATCGTGCCTGCTGACCTGACATTGCCATTAACATTATAAACAATCGTATAAATAGAGCTTTCATCAGGCAAAAATTCGACTCCTTTAGGGAATGGTCGTTCATAGAGATTGGAAAAAGCATCTCTTTGAATAACGTAGCGCCTTGTAGAGCTTTCAAATTTCATCGCGATATACTGTCGCTGGTTCATGCTATAGGTTTGAATATATTGAATGTCTAGTTGAATTTGAGTAAAAAAACGCTCTAATTCCTTTGACTCCGCTAATCTTAAAGAGAATTTGCTAACAATGGCCGTTAAACTCATAACAAGAAATAAAACAATTAGCATTTCGAGGACCGTAAAGCCCAATTCTTTTTGTCGCTCTCTCATTAGCCATTCGTACCTGCACCAACATTTGCTAAACGTACCTCTCCCTTAGTCGTAATAACTATTTCTTCTTTGTTAGGGCAAGTTGTTTCATTTTCTTTCAAATAGCCTTCTTTTACTAAATCCTCTAAAGTTGGATATGCCATATTATCCACTCTATAGGCTTCTACTTGCCCCTGTACCATATTAATATAGGCAGCACAGCCCTTCTCATCAATCGTAGCGAAGTGCTTCGTAACATTTGGAATTGTAATTAAAATAAGGATGGAAATAATCAACAATACAATCAGCATTTCGATTAAAGTAAAACCATTCTGTTGTTTAATATGTTTCATCTTAGTCCTCCTAAACTAAATCAATCATATGATAAATTGGTAATAGTAAACTGACATAGGCCGCTAATATACATATAGCAATTACAATAAAGAAGCTTGGTTGGATAAAGGCGAGCACCTTCTGCAATAGTTGCTCCTGTTTTTCCATTAATAGTTCGCTATATAATGTAAGTTCCTTCCCTAAATAGCCACTCTGTTCCCCATGTTCTACAAAGGTAGCAAAATCCTTGTGAAAAATAGACATCATTTGTACGGCTTGAGTCAATGACTCTCCAAAGATTACCCTTTCTTTAATACGACGCGACAGATGCTGTAGAAAAGGTTGAAAGGATTGTTCTTCTAAAATTTGAAGACTAGCCTGCAATGAAAACCCACTCTGTAGTAAACTCCCTAAATAGGCAGCAAATTGTCTTGTCCATGAGAGTCGGATATAGATTTTTAAAAATGGGATTTTTAATAATATTGATAGTCGTCGGGGAATAGGCTGGCGTTTGAGATAGAAATGTAAAACCAATAAACTGACTACTACAATCGACGCTGTTACCATCACAAAATCGGGGACATGCAGTAATAGTTTAGATATGCCCACACTTGTCTTCTCACCTTCAATTGAGCGACTTGATACCATTTGTTCAATATTAGGTAAGAAAATTGTTCGAAATACAAAGAATAACAACAATAAAAATAAAATTAGCATGACAGGATAAACAAGCAATTTAATTAACTTTTTCTTCGTCTGCTCACCGACAATCATTTGCTTTGCCACACCTTTTAATACTTCAAGCAAATGCCCATTGTTTTCTGCCACTTTGATCGCTACTAAATGATGTTTAGACAACTGTAATGTTTCCAAAATGCTCGTTACGCCTTCTCCTTGCCTAAGTTTCTCATCAATTTGTTGCTGAATTTCCTCATGAACATCTATATGATGGGGGAGTAGCATTGAGATAGCCTGTGGAAATAAGTAGCCCTCCTGCATTAATACAGATAAACGTTGTATAAATTGCGCTTGCTCTTTTACACGCCATTTGGTAGCTCTGTTGTAATATAATTGAAATTTAGCGATGTATGTTTGTAACTGCATAATGGCTCTCCACTAACTCCTTTTGTCCCTTTAAGGTTAATTCGTAGGGTAGCTGAAAATTCCCCTTATTTAAAATAGCGCTAATGGCCTGATTGAGATGAATATCCGATAAAATTTCGTACAACGCAAGACGATCATCTTGTAAGGCTGATGAATGAAAAAGGACTTGGGCAACAATACCAATAATCGTTTGCCGAAGCTCATCTATCGACACCCCTAGGTCCATTAAACGGTAAAGACAGCTAATCGAATCCTTTGCATGAATGGTTGAAACAACTAAATGGCCCGTCAAGCTTGCCTCGATGGCAATTTTTGCTGTTTCTTTGTCTCGAATTTCCCCAATCATGATGACATCAGGTGAATGTCGCAAAATTGCTTTTAAACCCGTAGCGTAAGTAACGCCTGCTCGTTCATTCACTTGAATTTGAAGTAAATTGGCTTGGTTATTTTCTACTGGGTCTTCTAAGGAAATTACATGCCTATTTAATTCGGTAGAACAATAATGGATTAAAGAATAAAGTGAAGTGGACTTACCAGATCCTGTCGCTCCTGTAAAAAACAAAAGGCCCTGACGATTCTGTACTAGTTCCATTAATTTGTGGGCTGAGCTTTTAAAATAACATAAGGAAGTTAGTGGAAAAGAATGATTTTGGAGAAGTAAGCGGATAATGAGGCTTTCTTTTAAAAATACGGAAGGCAGTGTAGATACTCGAAAGGCATATGCCTGTTGCTCCATCGCCTTTTGGAATGAGCCGCTTTGAGGTTTACGTCGCTCACTTATATCTAATTGCGCCAGAAACTTATAATAGGATATCATCCGTTCTGCCAGATCGTTTGGTAGTTCACCCGCATGAAGAAGCTTGTCATATTTCCGAAAAAAGATCCGATAATTTATATTGCTTGGCACCAATAATAAATCGGTAGCACCAAAATGATAGGCTTTTAGTAAAAGTTGCTCACATTTTTGTTCAACGACCATTTCAAAATTCTGCATATATGCACCCCTCTTCTAGTTCATTCGAATATGACCGCGTATTCGTTATTTCCTAGTATAAATAGGATCTTCCTACGAAGAAAGCCCTTTTCTGAAAATAAAAATTTGTTATAAAATTTCCTATCATTCATGTTTTTTGCTATAAAAATGTGGATAAAGTGCAATTTCCCACTAAAACAGAAGATAAATACATGAAAAAATTAATATTTATGCTGAAATGAACTGTATCTTTTTCAATAATGGAATATAATAGAATGAACATGATTATTTTCCTAACACTTGGTAGACGAACATAATTTTATAAAAAACTAATGAGGTGAAGCATATGATCCATCCATTGAAAATTACCAGCACTTTAGCTGATGAAACAAGATACTCTATTTATGAGTACATATTGCAAGAGAAAAAAACAGTGACCGTCCAACATATTGCTGATCAATTTGGCATCCATCCAAATGTTGCTCGACTCCATTTAACAAAGCTTTCAGAAATTAATATTATTTCCGCAGACTATGTGAAAACGGGTAAAGGTGGTCGACCTGGCCGCGTATATAAGGCTTCAGAAAAAGGTGTATCCTTAACTTTTCCAAGACGTGACGAAGAGCGTTTACTGAAATGGACGATTCAATTAGTGGAAGAGCTTGGACCATCTGTTTTAGAAAAATGTCAGGAAATTAGCTATCAAGATGGTTATCAGCAGATGAAACAAAATTTAAACGCTGTATTGACAATCAATCATTCCCTTTCCTTCGACGAGAAGCTTCAACTATTAACTGACAATGCCGCATTAATTGGCTATGTTCCACAAATTCAACAAACAGAGCGTGGCAAAAAGGTGATATTTTCCATTTTTAATTGTCCATTCCAAGAGCAACTTACAACATATTCGGATATTGTCTGCTCATTACATGAATCCTATTTAAAAGGGCAGTTAGATGCGTTATTTTCAAGCAATGAATTTGTGCAAATTGAGAGTATGATACATAATTGCGATTTATGTAAATATGAAATAAACGTGACAGAAATCGATAGCTAGTTAAAAAATCCATTCGTTTGTCACAAAGACGGAGAAGTTCCAGTTTACAGACACCTTTCCTATCATTTATAATGAGTAAGAGATTATTGTGTCGTGGGCAAAAGGAGGGGAAATTTCATGGATAATATGTATAAAGTTATGGCATTCTGGACAGGTATTTTTGCCGTTATGTTCTACCTTGGTGGTATGAACGAGGTATCGCTATTATTCTTAGGTAATACAGGTTTATTCTTATTATTAGGCTTCTTAAACCTTTCAGAACGTATGTACATGTACATTTTCGGAGCATATTTAACTGTATTCTTCGCTGGCTTCACGTACTATACAACATTCATTCACGTACCTGGTGGCGGTCATTAATACAACTAAAAAAGCGTATCTCATCAACGAGATACGCTTTTTTTATTTTAAAATCCATTTAAAAACGGGTTTGTTTCCATTTCTGCACTGACAGTTGTATAATTTCCATGACCCGGATAGATGATTGTATCCTCAGGTAATGTTAATAATTTGTCATGAATAGATGCTAATAATATTTTGGTGGACCCACCAATTAAATCCGTCCGCCCTACACCTTGTTCAAATAATGTGTCTCCCACAATCGCAAAGCCATCATTTTCAAATACATAGGAAATGCTACCAGGTGAATGTCCTGGTGTAAATACAGCTTGAAACACAAAGTTGCTCATTTCAAATTGTTGCTCTTTTTTAATGATCGTGTCTTGATCTGGTGCAGCTACCCTATAGTCTGGTAAAGCAGCATATTTACTAGAGCCATTCTTTTCTGGATCTCCTAGCCAGCTAACCTCTTTTTCATGAATCCATACAGGTACATTAAATGCTTCCCGTACGGCATCCACTGCACCAATATGGTCAAAATGTGCATGCGTTAAAAAAATGGCTAACGGTTTTAAACCATTGCTACGGATTGTTTTAATAAGACGCTCCGCTTCTTCACCTGGATCAAATACGATACATTCTTTGTCTTTATTCGATACGATATAGCAATTCGTTTGGACTGGACCAAGAGAAAAACTACGTACGTTCATCATAGATATCACCTCATTTCTCTATTATACAGGCTTTGCCACAATTTGACGATAAATGTTCATAGTTTGCACTATATTAGTTCTCGACAAAAACAGGTAGAACGATTACAATTAAGGAGGAATATTGTTTACGACATTCATTTTCTGATGTCGAAAGGAGTGTCTATTTTTAATGAACTTATTAATGGTTATTTTTGGTCTAGTTTCAATTTTTGCTGTATATGGTACATTCCAAGCAATTAAAGAAAAGAACCTTTTAAGCGTTGTTTTCAACTTATTAAGTGCTGTCGTGTTTGGATGGTTTGTCATTATGACAATCGTTCATGGCGGGTATCCACCAAAATTACACTAAAATTTAGACAGAAAAAAGAGCAGTCTCTATGTGAGATTGCTCTTTTTTCTTGGACATATCATCCCATTTTACTTATTCAATTTTAGAAATCTCTTCTTACCAATTTGCAGGACATCCTCATTCATTAATACTTGAGATAGATCATCCACAGCAATTTTTTCTCCATTTAATGAAACCCCATTTTGTTTAATGAGCCTTATAAAATCACTTTTACTTTGAATAAATTGGATAGACATTAATTGTGGAATGATATCCTCTATTCTTTCTTTGTCAATTTCAAGTAGCAATACAGGAATGTTAGCAGGAATTATCTTCTTCTGGAAAGCAGCTTCAAAATAAGATTTTGCATCCATCGTAGCTGCATGACCATGATATAAAGCTGTCACTATTTCTGCTAATTGTAGTTTTATATCACGTGGGTTTTCTCCGTTTTGTAGCCTTTCTTGAACGGCTTGCACTTGAAGTGGATGCTCATCTGTTGCTAATTCAAAATATTTGATAATGAGCGAATCTGGTAGTTCCATAATTTTTTTAAACATAACTTCAGGCGCTTCATTGACACCAATATAATTCCCCAAGCTTTTACTCATTTTTTCAATACCATCTAGTCCTTCAAGTAATGGCATAAAAATAGCAATTTGTTTTTCTAGCCCTCGATGCCTTTGTAACGTGCGTCCCATGAGAATATTAAACGTTTGATCGGTTCCCCCTAATTCAATATCAGCCTTTAATTCTACAGAATCATACGCCTGCATGAGAGGGTAGAAAAATTCATGCAGGCCAATTGGTATTTGGTGATGGTACCGCTTTTGGAAGTCTTCACGCTCCAAAATACGGGCAACAGATGTAGTAGCAGCCAGCTGGATGACTTCTTCAAACGTTAATTTGGCTAACCATTCACTATTGAAACGAACAATCGTTTTTTCCTCGTCTAACACTTTAAAAATTTGCTCACAATACGTTTTGGCATTTTCCTTCACCAATTCATCACTTAACGCTACACGTCCTTTAGATTTCCCGGTAGGATCGCCAATACGGCCCGTAAAATCACCAATGACAATGACCGCATGATGTCCTAGGTCCTGCAGCTGTTTAATTTTTCGCAATACGACTGCATGGCCTAAATGAATATCTGGTGCAGATGGATCGAGCCCCAATTTAATCGTTAAGGGCTTTTGCTCTTGAAATGAGTGCTTCAATTTTTTTAGTAGCTCGGGTTCATCAACAATTTTGTCAGCCCCCTTTTTAATAATGGCTAACTGCTCCTTTGGTGTTAAAAACATACAAAACATCTCCTTGTAATATTAAAAAGTTAATATTGCAAGATCTATAAGAGTTCTTGACAGGACTGCTGCCGCCCGATTTGGCACTAGAACGGCCAGATGCAAAAAAACGCCCTTAGGAATAAATCCTAAGGACGTTAATGAACGTGGTACCACCTTTTTTTCGAGAGCTACTCAAATAGCACTCCTCTATTAGTACAGCCGCAGCGATACTATTGCAATGATTACGGATGCAAACCCGTCGTAGCCTACTAAAACTTCGGTACGCAGCTCCAAGATGTATTCACTTTAATATCCCTTGCGCCTCTCAACGACCGGCTACTCTCTGTCAGTTTTTATTAAAGTTACTTGTTCTTTTCCATGCCTTTAACTCTTATACTCCGAAATGTGAAAAACAAATCTTCGTTATGCAGATATTTACACTAATTATAATCACTTCAAGAAATTTGTCAATTGCTCAAAGTAAAAAGAGAGATCTCACGACGAGATCTCTCTTTGTTTACTTAACGGATTCTTGTTTTAAATTACCTGTCTTTTCATCATAGAAACGAAGAAGGTCTCCATTGATGATGGCATCAGAATTTTCGAGCTCCATTGTTGCACGATCAGCGTATGGCTGACATGGCTCCCCGTCTATTTCTTCGCCAGTTGATTTATCATAGCAAGCCTCTCCGGCATACACATATTTATCTGTAATAAAGCGTCCGTCACGGAACACTACAAAGTTTTCATGTTCTGGAGAGAATAAATCCGCACCCATTTGCATATCTTTTGACGTTTCAATGCCAAGTAGGTGTAAAATTGTTGGACGTAAATCCATTTGTCCTGCCATTTCAGTCATCTCTTTACCATCGTCAGATCCTGGGATATGGATGAATAAAGGTACTTCCTGTAGCAATGCATTATCAAACGGTGTAATTTGTTCTTTTCCTAAATATTGTGCCATCGCTTTATTATGGTTTTCTGAAATACCGTAGTGGTCACCATACATAACGATAATAGAATTATCATAAACACCTTGATCTTTCAATTGTTGGAAGAAATCTTTTAAAGCTTCATCCATATAGCGTACTGTTTGGAAGTAACGATTTAATGTACCTGAATTTGAATCATATTCAGGAATCATAATATCTTCCGGATCCAATGTAAATGGATAGTGATTCGTTAATGTAATTAGTCTTGAGTAGAATGGTTGTGGCATATCTTTCATTAATGCTGCAGATTGCTCTAAGAATGGCGTATCTTTCATTCCCCAGTTCACAGCTTGCCCTTCTTCTACTGTATAAGAATCGATATCGTAGAACTTATTGATTTTTAAAGATTGATACATGATGTCACGGTTCCAGAATGATTTATTATTCGGGTGCATGACATTTGTAAAGTATCCATTTTCCCCAAGGCGCTCTGCCATTGAGTTATACGTATTTCCACCATGTGTGAAGAATACTGCTCCGCGTCCTAAACCAAATAGTGAATTTTCTACGATAAACTCAGAGTCAGATGTTTTTCCTAGACCTGTTTGGTGATAGAAGTTACTGAAATAATACGTATCTTTATCTTTTGTTAAAGAGTTTAAGAATGGCGTAACTTCATGACCATTCATGTCATTGTTAATGACAAAGTTTTGTAAAGACTCCATAGACACAACAATTAAGTTACGGCCTTTATATTTCCCAAACATTTCTGGGTTGACTGCTGCCTGATTTGAGCGAACATAGTTGTTTACTTCAACTAATTCACTTCCGTCCGCTAACGCACGTTGGGCTGAGGATTTTGTTTGAATATAAATATCATACAAATGGTAATTGTACGTACCAATGTTTTTTACAAGTAATTCGCGGTCAAAACTACGTGTTAATAATTGTGGACGCTCTGTTTCAGCTAAACCTAAGTTTAAGAATGACATAGCGATTGCCAGCACAAAAAATGCACGGCGGAATTCCACATTAACTTTAAACGAATTTTTCATTTTTGGTATAAATTTATTCGCTAAGATTAAAATAAGTACATCAACAAAATACAATACATCCCATGGCTCTATTATGGCAGCTACAGAAGTTCCTAAGTCACTAAAGTTACTTGTTTGGAATAATACAGGTAGTGTAATAAAGTCATTGTAGAAACGATAGAACGCTACATTTCCATAAAGGACTATGGATAAAATAATACTGACTGTAATTAAATAACGATTTCTAGCCTTTGGTGATTTAAAGAAAAGTGCTAATCCATACGTAAATAGCAAGAAACTTAATGGGTTAATAAACAAAATAAATTGTTGCATTGCATTTTCAATTTTCATCTCAAAGCTCGTGTGGTAAACAATGACCGTTTTGATCCAAGTTGCTATAATTGCTAGTATCATAAATGAATGTTTAGGCCACTTTATTGATTTCATTCCTAACATCCTCCCTACTTCCTTACAAAAAAATAATAATTTTTTACATTTTGTTACGGAAACAAAATATATCTTAATCCATTTTTTACAGATAATCAACACATATCTTTTGGAAATTTTACTCTCCTCGCTCGTATATGCACCAGATATCTATATATACGTTTTACATTGTAAAAAGTTTCGTAAAAACATAAAAACAGCGGAAATCCACTGTTTTTAAGAATATTACATACATGTTACATTAATTTTACAATACCCCATTACATTATATTTCAAACATTACTTTTTATTCTCTTCTATACGAAGTCTTGTTGTTTCTTGTCGAATTAGTAATAATGCCATTTGGTAATCTTTTATGTCTAGTACATTCGCTTTATAGAGCTCTTTTATTTCATCCTCCATTAACATCAAATCGCCAATAGGGTCCCGTGTATAAATAAAAGTACCATACGTTTTCAAGAGTTCATAAATATCTAACATTTTATCCATTTTCGTTCGCTCCTCGATGTGCTAGACAGTCAATACGTTCTGTCGGTGTCACTATGATGTCTACAGGGCAATCATGTTCTTCAGTAGGAACACGATTAACGATCTGCTCGTCAAAAAGTAATGACATCAATTTACCCTTTTTATAGTTTAATACATAGCGATCATAATAACCACCGCCATACCCTATTCGGTAGCCTAACCGATCAAAAACAACCCCTGGTACTAAGATGATATCCATCTCATTTGCGTCAACTAACTCACATCGTTCGGGAATAGGCTCACGCAAATGCATATATACTGTTTCAAGCTGAGCAAATGATTCAATGGCGTAAAATGTCATTTCTCTTGTTTTTGGGTGGCACTTTGGCACAGCGACCTTTTTCCCAAGCTGCCATAGTTCTTCAATTAAAAGAATGGTGTCGACTTCTGGCTGATTCGAAATGGTAATGCCGATCGTATTTGCTTCTATTATATATGGTTCCTGTAGCACCTTTTGCACTACAGCTTTAGATTGTCTGCGATAAACTTCTTCATTCATTATCGCAAGTGTTTCTCGTACCTTGTTCCGTAATGTTGTTTTATCCATGCAGGCTACCTCCTATATAGTAAAACCTCAATCATTCATAAAATGTAGAAAGCCAAAACCACTTGTGGTTTTGGCTTAATGAGCGATTACTTAGTTTCACGGTGAAGAGTGTATTTCTTCTCGCGAGAGCAATATTTTTTAAGTTCAAGACGCTCTGGATTGTTACGCTTGTTCTTTTTAGAAATGTAGTTACGTTCGCCGCAATCTGTGCAAGCTAAAGTAATGTTTACGCGCATCATTAACCCTCCCACTCTATATCAAGAATTTAAATTTGAGCATGATTTATACGACTAACCTATTATAACACAAACTGAAAAAAAATCTACCTTCATTTCATATTAAGTTTGCATATGGTAAAATATCTTATAATTACATACTACACGAGGTGAGGCTATTGGATTTATCCATCATACTAATGAGTTTCGGGATTCTTTTGATTATAGTATCGTTCTTTTTCAAAAATAGCTCGAAAAAAGTCGAGAAGGATGTCGAAGAATTATCTATCTCCATATTCCAAGAAACGAATAATTTAAAACGCCGTTTAAAAATCGTAGAGGAGGAGCTACTATTAGAACCAGAGTTTCAAGTAAAATCAAAATCAACACCTAGTCCTAGCATACAAGACCCTAAAGTTCAACAAGTTATGCAGGCTGTCCAACAAGCCGCACAAGCTGCCAAAGTAGCGCCTAATCCACCACAAGCAAAGCCGATACATCAAATTATCGTAAGTCAGGTGCTGGAATTGAATAAACAAGGACTTTCTGTAGGAGATATTAGTATCCGTTCAAATTTAACAGAAGAACAAGTTCGTCAAGTGATTGCAAATGGGGGTCGTTAATTTATGAACAAGTCTTCCATCCGCTCATTTGGCGTAGCCATTTTCCTAGTTGGTGCCATACTTGCTCTAGCAAGCCGCTTCGATGTGAACATTGGGCTCCCTGAAAAAGATTCTTCCAATCAGCAGCAGGTTGAAGAATTGCAAAATAAGCTCAATCAGGCCAATCAAGAAATTGCTGCGCTAAAAAAACAAGTTAAACAAGTACATACTACTGAAGAAACTACTGCTGCTGATTCTTCAGAACCGTCTGTTAAAGAAGATACCAATGCGGATAATACAACAATGACATTGCAAATATATAGTGGGATTACACCATATATTGTGGCCCAAAAGCTAGAGGATGGTGGCATTATTTCTAACAGCGTAGAAATGGAGTTACTACTCGCAAACGCAAAATATGCACGAAGCTTGCAAATTGGGTCCTACGAAGTCAATTCTTCCATGTCTTTAGAGGAAATTGCGAAGTTAATTACAGGTAAAAAACAATAAAGAAAAGCTGTCGCCACATCCAAATTAAGGAGGCGACAGCCTTTTTATTTAAGCAATACTTTCAAAGAAGGCTTGCATCATCCTACTCCCTTCTTTCGTGCCGATTGATTCAGGATGAAATTGCAGACCGTAAAGAGGGTATTTTTTGTGTTGGATAGCCATAATCTCCTCGTCATCACTCGCTGTTGCGATAATGTTAAAATCACTGTGTAATGAAGGTTCTTCAATAACTAGGGAATGATAACGCATTACTTGAATAACTCCATCTAAATGTGCAAATAAACCTGTTTGTTCATATTGTAGAGATGACAGCTTGCCGTGCATGATCGTTTGAGCCTGCACGATGTTTGCTCCAAATGCGTACCCAATGGATTGATGTCCAAGACAAATCCCTAATATAGGAAAACTTTGATATAGCTCCTTAATAACATTAACCGTGATACCTGCTTCGGCTGGTGTTCCTGGTCCGGGTGATAAAACAATAGCTTCTGGTGCCATTTTTTGAATTTCTTCTATTGTAATAACATCATTCCTCACAACTTTAACATTTTTCCCAAGCATACTTATTTGTTGAAATAGATTGTAGGTAAAGGAATCATAATTATCAATTATTAAAATCATTTTTTTACCTCCAATAGTGCTCGAGCTTTATTAAGTGTTTCTTCATATTCAGATAATGGGACCGAATCGTGAACAATACCCGCTCCTGCTTGTACATGAGCTTTCTCATCTTTAATGATCATGGTACGAATAGCAAGGGCTAAATCCATATCGCCTGTCGTAGATATATAACCAACAGCTCCCGCATAGACGCCACGCTTTACAGGCTCTAATCCATTTATTAGCTGCATCGCACGTATCTTCGGTGCTCCTGACACTGTACCCGCAGGTAAACAAGCACGAAGGACATCCAAGACATGGAGATTATCTCGTAGGTCCGCTACTACCTCAGACACAATATGCATGACATATTTATAGCGTTCAATTTTCATGAATTTCTTCAGCCTTACAGAACCCACTTTTGCAATTCGGCCAAGATCATTGCGGCCTAAATCCACTAGCATACGATGTTCCGCCACTTCTTTTTCATCCGCCAATAGGGTATTTGCAATGGCTTCATCCTGCTCCATTGTCTCACCACGAGGCTTGGTGCCTGCGATTGGATTTGTCGTCACTTGCCGATTTTTAACCTTAACAAGGCTTTCTGGTGATGTTCCTAAAATAATATAGGATCCATAATCCATGTAGAACATATATGGAGAGGGATTGGATGTGCGCAATTGGCGATACAGCGCAAAGGGTGAGCCTGTAAACGAGGCTGAGAAGCGCTGTGATAGCACAATTTGGAAAATATCCCCTTTTAATATATACTGCTTTGCACGCTCCACTAATGTGACAAATTGCTCCTTTGAAATCATTGGCTTAAAATCAAGACTATCTACCTTCGCGGCATCAAATGTTGTCCCCATGTAAAGCTGCTGCTCCATCGTTGAAATAGCCGCTTCCATTTCCTCTAAGGAACGCCCTTCTTTAAATAAATCTATTGAAGCCAATGTAAGTTCCTGTGTCACATGATCAAATACAATAAATGTATCATAGAACAAAACATGAACATCCGGCATGGCTAATTCATCCTGTAAATATTCCCCTATTTTTTCTGTATAAAAAGCTGTTTCATATCCAAAGAAACCAATGGCGCCTCCAAAAAAGTGGAATGGATAAGTTTCTTCATGGAATGGCATCACTTGCTTTAAATAATCGAGCACATTGCCATTCGATTTTTCCTTTTCCTCCCCTTTAAGAAAGGTATACGCATCATTATTTCCTTTTAATTCAGCTACTGGATCCACTGCAATAAAGGAGTAACGTCCACTTTCCTCATGCTTGGCTGACGATTCGAACAACATTTTATGCTGCCCTCTCAATGATTGATAGACAGAAATAGGGGTCATCATATCTCCCTGTAATACTTTCATGGCATACTTTCTAAGCTCAACTGTCATTCTCTTCTCTCCTTCTCTATGCTCCGCTCTTCTACACCAAATGCATATAAAAAGGCCTTTCCATCACAAAAGGACGGAAAAGCCGTGGTGCCACCTTCATTGGTCTACTAAGAAGACCCTCTCTAAGCCTTATAACGTAGGCATACGCTAATCCATACTGTCATTCAGGATTAGAGCTCCGAAGTCCATTCACCATTAATTTGTACTAGTTTCCACCAACCACTAGCTCTCTATGACAAATACTAATAGCTACTACTCTTCATCAGCGCTGATTGCTAGATTATATTGTAATGCAAACTATCTTACAATTCAATTTATTTTTTCCTTCTTGGTTCTTCATCCTCATCAGGGGATGCTAAAGTAATGGATAGCTCCTCCACGATTTGGCGTATGGCAAAGAAGATTTCCTGGCGTACTTCTAGCATGACGGCTGTATCATTTGTAGCGACGAAGAAACGAATAAGCACACGATAACTATCATGATGAAATTCATCGATATAAACATGGATCATGTCTTTCTCTGTGTTAGCATGTAAATAAATTTCCTTATGAATAGCCGTTAAGGCACTGCGTAATATGTCTTCTTCATTGGAAGCAGCTACATATAAAAATTGTTCGCATTTACGCTTTTCTCGTCTCGATAAGTTGTAAATAGGACGATTAACCAAATAAGAGTTCGGCACATAGACAAGCCCTTTATCCCCTGTTTGAATTAACGTACTGCGAAGATTAATATCCTCAATGGTTCCTTCAATTTTTTGATCTTCGGTCGCAATCCAATCCCCAATTTGAAAGGGATTGTCAAGCGCCACAGACATACCGCCAAACACATGGGCTAATGTATCGCGAATCCCAAAAGCAATCGCTACTCCTGTTAAGCCAATTCCTGTTAAAAAGCCATTCAAATTAAAGTTCCAAAATGAGGCAATTGTAAACATGGCAAAAATCATAATGAGTACTTTACTAATACGCAGGAAAAAAGGTAATAGTACATTTTGGTCCTCTTCACTTGTTAATTGAAGCGGCTGCTTTGTATAGAAATTTAAAACATCATATACGCCCTTAAAAGCAAAAAACACCATAATAGACAGTACAAAATTTTTCGTTGATTTATGCGTAAATAAAGGAACTTCTATTAAATAAGATAAGCTTAGCACAATGACTGCCGTCATAAATGCATAGCCAATGGCTTTACTAAATTGTGCAAGCACATTTGCTTGGAAATTTCGTTGACGATTTCTTAAAAAGATGACCAGACGATTAATTATTTTTTTTATGATGAATCGTTGAATCAGCCAGCCAACTATACAAATAATGAGTGCTATTAAAACATCCATCCAAGTAGGGACTGTAAATTTAGGTAAAATCCAATGTAATGAATCCATGTATATCTCCTTTTAATACCTATGTATCTCCAATAAAAAGGAGCTGCCCTTCCGTAAAGGTTAGCCCCTTTCTGTTATTGTATTGCATCATCCGCAAAAAAAGCCTTATTGGCAAACCAAAATTGTTGTTTATTAAAATTATCTTCATGCATTGCAATGACAGAAAACTCAGCAAGGTATTTTCGTTTCATTTCCTCCAGCATCGCTTTTGCTTGCTTACTGACAAGATGCTGTCCATCTATAGGAGTGCCCTCTGTAAATATAATGACTTCCGCTTCAGAGCCTAGTTGATTTTCATGCAGTAATGATCTGACAAACTGTAGAACAGGTAAAAGCTCAGCTTCACCTTTAGCTTTATATTCAATAAAACTCTTAAAATCCGCTAAATTTAAATGACCATTTTCAAAGCGATAGTGAACATCGATTTGCTGATCATAAGGGATAATATATAGATCGCGATTTTCGCGATGGGCATTCATAAATAATGGTAATATCATGCTTTTACACAGCTCAGAATAAGCTTCCATCCCAGTCGTCTGCTCTAAACAAATAATCATGGGCCCAGGATCCTGTTTATAGTCATGAAAGGGTACATAAAAGATATTGCCATTCTTTGTTGTTTGCTGTTTGAGCTTTTGACGTCTCAGCTCTGACCATTTCCGTTCGTAATATAAACGCTGCTCCTTACCATTAGCCATTCTCTCAGCCTTCTCGATAGCAGGAATATTTTCCCGAATTTCATGCAGAATGTCTGCCAATTCTAGTGCAAATGCTGCCATATTTCGTAATGGTTCACTCTTTAAAAAATAGTCGATAAAATAATGTTGTTCCCTATTGCTTAAATCCTCAAGATGTAAGTTTTCATAGAGAAAACGTAAATAATTTCGTTGTTCTAGTGACAAATCTTGATCGAACTTTTCTATGAGTGATTCTATCGGGTCTTTCACGAAGCAGCACCTCCTAAGCACCACATTTTTTTGGATATTGTCTATAGTATAACCAAAAAAATTTTTTGACAATACAAAGCACTCGCTATATAGACGCCACATAAAAACACAATGTTGCTACTGCTAATCATTTTTTTCAAAACAAAAGAAGAGCTAACAAGTAGCTCCTCTCATACTGTAGAGAAAAATCATCGAGAAGTTCACATCCTCGGTGGCTTTTGTCATCTTTCCTTCTCATTTATTTACAATATATAGAAATTATGCCGAATCCAACCTAATATTCGAGCATAGCTCCTCTTTTACATTACTTGCCACATTCAAGTAGCAAATTCTTTTGTTTTTTTAGCAACAAAAATAAATATGTCTGTATGGACATTTTTTTGATATCTTAAGTACATCCACAAAATACCATTTCACCCTTTAAAATCTACAAAAAACATGCTCCATTCTTTCTTTGTGCTTTGCATTAATTTTATTAATCCCAAATGAAGTTACTCTTCATAGTCGGTGTTTTATTTCACTTCAACTATCTCAAGCAAGACCATTGTCTTTGTTCCATTTGTTTTAAAACGGTATTACTTAAAAAGCCTTGATGTTATTATCCAAATCAACTTCAATTACAGTGTGAGTAATACCTTCATCATCGACGTAGGAAATTTCTTCAGCATTGGAATTTACTGAATATTAAATTATACTTAATAAAGTGATAGCGACAAAAGAAGTTAGAAATTTTAAAGAATTACTAGTGTTAACAGTCATAACTCCACTCCCATTCATTTTTTTGGTTCATACACATACAATTTGCGATATTAAACGAATTATGTAAATAGAAAAGAGGGCGGAATTTTATGAAAATTTATCTAGTGATAATGTTTTGGGGTTCTATTTTGGCATTATGCATTCGCGCTATTAATGATTATCAAAATAATGTTAATCCGTTTAACGAACCTCTCACTGCTCTTGTTTATTTAATAATTATTTTTTGGATTATAATTTTTTCTGTAGTGTATTACAAAAAGTATAAGAAAATTAAAATGGATTAAAAATTTACTTTCTCATGAATGGAAGGAAAATTCCTTCTCTCAAACTGTAGACAAAAGCCATCAAGAAGTTTGATATGCCCCCTATTAGGTAGGCAGGTTAAAAAATAAAATCTGTTTATCTAAGGGGAGCATTTTTTGGGGACGAAGTAAACATCCAATCAAGTTAAAATAATATATCCTACAATTGTTCGAAGAAGGTCACTATACTATCTGGGGCAATTATCGATTTGTAAAAGAAAAGAAGAGCTAGCAAGTAGCTCTTCTGCCTAATTATTTAATTCATAATGCTTGCCTTTCACTAAGTAAAAAAGATGTTCAGCGATATTAGTAGCATGATCGGCGGAACGCTCTAAATAGCGGCAAATAAATGTTAGATGGGTAATTTGAGAAATATGTGCGGGGTCTTCAACGCCTGCACGTAGCAAGAGTGTAACCGTAGCTCCATATAAATCATCCACATAATCATCTAATTCAGCGATTTCTTTCGCACGAACAGTATCTTCCTCTGTAAAGGCCTTCATGATGCTCTCTAGCATTTCTACTGTTTTATTGCACATCGTTTGTAGATTTGTCATAGGGAACACAATCGGTTCTTTTCCAATTCGAATCGCTTCTTTAGCGATATTCACCGCATAATCGCCCACTCTTTCCATATCTGCTGCTGCTTTTACAAGGACCATGAGACGACGTAAATCGGTTGCTACAGGTTGTTGTTTAGCAATCATAAGGATTACATGGTCATTTATTTCTTCTTCAAGCCGGTTTATGATTAAATCGTCTTCAAGTATTTTCAAAGCTTTTTCTAAATTCTGTTCCACTAACGCCTCAAAGGATGTTTTTAAGGCGAAAATACTGCTATTGGCAAGTGCTATAAATTGCCCCTGAACTTCTTTTAACTCCTGTTCAAAACGTTCACGTACTACCATCGATTGCTCCTCCTTAGCCGAAACGTCCTGAAATATAATCTTCCGTACGTTGATCTGATGGTGTTTGGAAGATGATATCTGTTTTATCGTATTCTACAACTTCTCCACTCAGGAAGAACGCTGTACGATCAGAGATACGTGCAGCTTGCTGCATATTATGGGTTACAATGATAATGGAATAGTCTTTTTTCAACTCTTGCACAAGCTCTTCCACTTTTAGTGTAGAAATAGGGTCTAATGCAGATGTTGGCTCATCCATCAGAATGACATCTGGTTCAATCGCTAAGCATCTTGCAATACAAATACGCTGTTGCTGACCACCAGATAAACCGTAGGCATTTTGATTTAAACGATCTTTGACCTCATCCCAAATGGCAGCCCCTCTCAGAGACTTTTCAACTATTTCATCTAAAATCTTTTTATTTTTAATACCATGAATTCTTGGACCATACGCAATATTATCATAAATAGATTTTGGGAACGGATTTGGCTTTTGGAACACCATTCCTACGCGTGTTCTTAATTCCTCTACCGTATAGTTTTTATTTAAAATATTACGCTCACGATATAAAATTTCACCAGATGTACGGACGCTAGGAACCAGCTCTACCATTCTGTTTAATGTTTTTAAATACGTAGATTTACCACAGCCAGAAGGCCCGATAATTGCAGTAACTTCATTTTCATAAATACTTAAATTAATATCTTTTAGGCCTTGATGATCACCGTACCATAAATTCAAGTTACGTGTATCATAAACAATATTTTTCGCTATATCTGCGGAAGATTTCGTCGTCGCTTGATTCAATTTGACAATTGTTTTTTCCTCTTTAAAATCCAGTACCATAAGGTCACCTCATTAATAACGTTTTTGGAATTTATTTCGAATAAAGATGGCAATAGAGTTCATCAATAGCAGAACCGTCATAAGCACTAAAATACCAGCTGCGGCCACATACTGAAATGCTTCTTGCGGACGTTTCGCCCAATCATAGATTTGCATCGGTAGGGCTGTGAATTGGCTTAGTAAACCATTCGGTAAAAATTGTAGAATGACTGGAATTCCGATGACAACAAGTGGCGCTGTCTCCCCAATGGCACGGGACATAGCCAAAATACTTCCTGTCAAAATACCAGGAATAGCGGCTGGAAGAACCACTCGTAAAATCGTTTGCCATTTGGTTGCGCCCATCCCATATGAAGCTTCACGTTGTTCATTGGGTACTGCACGAATGGCCTCCTGTGCCGCTACAATAATGACAGGTAAAATTAATAAACTCATTGTTAGGCCAGCAGCTAAAACACTTTTGCCTAGTCCCATCATGCGTACAAAAATAGTTAAACCTAGTAATCCAAAAACGATGGAAGGTACACCTGCTAGATTTGAGATATTCATACGAATAAAGTCGTTGATTCTATTTTTCTTGGCATATTCCTCTAAATAGATTGCCGTACCTACACCTAAAATAATGGATACAGGCGCTACAACTGCCATTAACCAAAGTGAACCTATTAGGGCCGCTTTAACACCTGCTTTATCTGCAAAACGTGATGCGAAATTCATTAAGAAATCAATATTTAAATAATCAATTCCTTGTGTCACAATGCGGTAAAGCAAAATAGCTAAGGTAACAAGCGCAAACGTAGTAGCTAAGAAAAATAAGGTTTTCCAAACTTTATTGAATGTAATACGCTTTGTCATTCGTTTCATGACGACTGTTTCATCCATATAGCGCATCTAGTAAACCTCCCTGAAGCGTTTCGAAATATAGTGTGCAAGTAAATTCATTACTAGCGTAAAGATAAATAGTGTAAAACCAACAGAATAGATTGAGTAGTAAATAGTTGTTCCATAACCTGCATCACCTGTTGAAACTTGAACGATGTAGGCTGTCATTGTTTGAATGGAATCCGTAACATTGAGATCAAATTTCGGTGTTGATCCGCCTGCAAGCGAAACAATCATCGTTTCCCCTATTGCCCGGGAAATAGCTAATACTATAGATGCGATAATACCAGAAAGTGCAGCGGGTAGTACTACTTTAATCGCTACTTCAAATTTTGTTGCACCTAGAGCTAAAGCCCCTTCGCGCATACTATTGGGTACCGATGACATCGCATCCTCAGATAGAGAAGTGATCATTGGCAAAATCATAATCCCTACAACAATCCCTGGGCTCAGTGCATTAAATAATTTAAGTCCAGGCACAATTTCTTGTAATAAAGGTGTGACAAACGTTAAAGCAAAGAAGCCGTAAACAATCGTCGGTACACCCGCTAAAACTTCTAAAATAGGTTTCACGGTACGTCTTGTTTTTTCACTTGCATATTCACTTAAATAGATAGCTGAAGCAATTCCAAATGGTACGGCTACTACAACTGCAATAAGTGTCACTTTTAATGTACCAGCGATTAACGGCAAAATCCCAAACAACGGTTCATTTCCTGAAAACGGTAACCATTTCGTTCCAAACAGGAAATCCGTTATCGACACACGTTTAAAAAATTCAAACGTTTCAAAAATAAGGGTGAAAACAATGCCAAATGTCGTTAAAATAGAGATAATTGCTGCAGAAAATAATAGAGCTGGCATTGCTTTTTCCACTATTTTCTTAGTTTTATGATTGCGCGAATTTGCAATTAATTGCTGCACAGATGATGTCTTATTTTCCTTTTGAGAAACCATTGGGTGCTCCTTTCAAATAAGGGAGGGAAAGAGCATACATCTCTTTCCCTCTATGCATGTCTACTTATTTTAAGCCTTCTAAAGTTTTTAAGCCTTCAGTATATTTTTCTTCAGGTAAACGAACATAGCCAACAGCCTCAGCCATATCACCTGCGTTTTCTAATGTAAATTTAATGAAATCATATGCCGCTTCATTATCTTTCATAGCACTATTTTTCACGTATGTGAATAGTGGGCGTGAAAGTGGCGTATATTCGCCTGCTTCAATTGTTTCATTATTTGGCTCTACACCATTTACTTTAACAATGTTTAATTTATCTTTATTTTCTAGATAGTAAGCATAACCGAAGAATCCGATAGCGTTTTTGTCACCTGATACACCTTGAACTAGCATATTATCATCCTCTGATAATGTTGCTGAGCTTACTAGATCCGCTCCATCTAAAATGATTTCATCAAAGTAATCGTATGTGCCTGAATCAGTACCTGGTGAATAGTAAATGATTTTCTCATCTGGCCAAGATGGATCAATGTCAGACCATTTCTTCTCTTTCCCATCTTCAATCCAAATTTTTTGTAATTGTTCTACTGTTAAATCTTTCGCCCAATCATTTTCTGGATTCACGACTACTGATAAACCATCATATGCTAGAGCTAGCTCTGTATAATCAATACCAGCTTCTCCTAGTTTCGCTTTCTCTTCATCTTTTATATTACGAGATGCATTTGAAAAGTCTGTTTCACCTGCGATGAATTTTTCAAAACCACCACCTGTACCAGAAACCCCCACTGATACTTTGACATCTGGTTGTGCGCCTGCATACTCTTCAACAACTGCCTCAATAATTGGTGCAACTGTTGATGAGCCATCTCCAGCTACAGAGCCTTGTAGCTTTTCATCAGCAGCTTCTTGTCCTGAACTAGCTGGTGCGTTCGTTTCAGTATTGTTTCCATTTTGTGCAGAATCGCTACCACATGCACCTAGCATTAATGCAGAACCCATTACTGCTGTCATCGTTAAGTACTTCCACTTTTTCATCTCATTTGCCTCCGTCATGAACTGTTTTATAGTTATTTGTCTTACAATCTTTACTATAATGACTGATTGTTGAAGTCGTATAAACGGTTCGTAAAAGAGATGTAAAGGAATGTAATGCTTTGTAAACGATTGTAAAGACACATTTACAATTCACCTTCGCTTTGTCAGAGCTGTGCCTAGATTTTGCATTTTTGCCTGCTTACATCTGCACCATTATCTCCATTTGCAAGAGGTGATTCCACATCCAATGAAGGCGATCAATCCATACTCTTCTATGTTTGAGGGAAGCGACCTTCTAAGTGTAGAGAGGTTAGAATTTGATTCCTATTTGAAAGATGCTATAATAATCAATTGTGTCAGGAATTACTTTATCTTGATCCAGTAAAAGTTTTGTACCAACATATAAGCTAGGTACACCCCCTTTCTATAGAAGGGAAAGATAAAGCCTTCAGAGGATGTCACAGATTTTCAACGAGAAGATATGGACATTATATTGATAAGGCGTAATGAATGAGGAGTTTGACCTTTGTCATGAAACATGCAAACGTACAAAATGCCGATTATTTTAAAACCTATCTATCATTAATCATGGAACATCGCGAATTTACACTTCAAGAGGCGATTGATTTTATGGTAGCTTCTTATTTCTATCATAATTTAGAGCTGTATGGCGTAAAACCAAGAGAGCAATTTGAATTAGCCATCCGCCAATTATCTGCATGAAGCTTATTTTTCCCATAAAAAATAACCGCTAGGCATCCCAGTGCCTAGCGGTTTTCTTATTGTTGCTCATCCTCACCAATTTTTTCCTCTGTAGTAGCTGGTAAAATTGGCTGATTCACTTTACTATCTGTTACTTTTTCAGCTTCATATTTTGCTTTTAATTCGTAGTACTTATCTAGAGAACGTCTAGCAATAAGGTTGTTATTGACTAAATGTTGATTCATATTAGTTGTTGCCCAAGGAATAACAACTGCATAAGCAATTTCAGGGTTTTCATATGGCGCAAAGCCCACATGTGTTAATGTAATCGTATTTGTACCAAAATGTTCTCGTAATGGACCATAGTAAACTACCTCTGCAGTACCTGTTTTCCCTGCTGCTGTAAATGGAGCATTCGAGAATTGTCCACGAGCCGTCCCATATGATCCAGTATATACACGACGTAATCCTTGTTTTACATAGTCAATCTCTTCTTTAGGATTGTCAATTTGATTAAGAATAGTCGGTCCTATTTCAGTCACTAATGGTCCTAATTGCTTGCCATCCTGTGAAGGATCACGTACCTCTTTCACAACATGTGGCTGAATACGGTAGCCACCATTAGCAATGGTTGAAATATATTGTGCTAATTGTAAAGGAGTATAAGTGTCATACTGACCAATCGCTAAGTCTAATGTTTTACCACCCATCGTTGGACCCGATGGACCACGCACTCCACTAAATTCATTTGGTAAATCAATGCCTGTTTTCACACCTAGCCCAAATTGTGCAAAATTATTGCGCATTTTTGGGAATGTATCATCCTTTAAACGTAATGGCATCCCATAGCTGTAAGGTGTTTTATTTATTAATAGTGCAATTTTAAACATATAGGAGTTAGAAGAACGTTCCAGCGCCATTAAATCGTTCATTGGCACATAGCCGCTTCTGTTAAATATGGAACTTTTAAAATCCGTACCTGCTAATTTAATCGGTTCATCACCCATAGAAGTGCCCATTGAGATAACGTCTTGATTGTACCCCGTAAGAACTGTTGCTCCCTTAATAGATGAACCTGCCTCATAAGCTGTCGTAAATGTTCCATATCCGTAATCAACAATTTCACTTTTCCCTGTTTCAGGATTCTTTTCTATTTTCTTACCAACCATAGATAGGACATCCCCTGTATTAGGGTCCATCATAATTAAAAAGGCACGATCTAATAAATACGATCCAGGAAGAGCTTTTAAATTAAGCAGTTCTTCTTCTACAATCTTCTCAGTTTCAGCCTGTAGCTCACTATCCAGTGATAAAACTAAATCTTTACCTGGCTCACCTTCATAAGTTGTAATAGTATCGACTACCTGCCCTTTTTTATTGGTAATATTTTTGACAACTGTTTTTTGACCTTGTAGTAGCTCTTCATATTGCGCCTCAATATAACTTTCCCCTACGCGATCATTTCGTGAATAATCACGGGCTAAATAATAATTGAGCTTCTCTTTTGGTATCCCTTTAGTTGGGACAGTTGTACGACCAAGAATCGATAGAGAAGATAATTTTACACGTTTCCAATCTGTCGTTGTGTTAACTCCTGGCAGTTCCGTTAAACGCTCGGAAACACGTGCAAATTCTTCTGCCGAGACATTTTCACTTTTTATAATTTGAGGTGATAAATTATAACCAGATGTCATTTCTCTAAAGATGGCTAATACTTCTAAATCCTTCTCTGACAATTGCAAAAGCTCTTCATTCGTAATGCGTTCACGTACTAGTTTATCAATCTCTGCATTGATTTGACTTGTCGTAATATTTTCTTTTGCTCGAATTTTAGCTTCTTCTGCCTTTGTCACTTTTTCGTAGGCTGCGTCATGATTTTTAATAATCCAAAAATCTTGTTTATCACGCAATGTGACGCGTTTCGTTGGTTGTTCAATTAATTGTGCCAGCTTTTCAGCTATATTTAGCATTTCATCTGTTGTAGTCGTTTGCATTTTCGTATACGTAATCGCATTTTCCGGGTGATTATCTACTAAAATACGACCGTAACGATCATACATTCTACCCCTAGGCACACTCGTATTGACAGGAACTTCTTCTGTACTCTCTAAAAGTCGTACATACTCTTCCCCTTTCACGATTTGCATATAACCTAGTCTAAAAATCAACATTGAAAATACGATAAATATTGCAAAGAAAAGGATATTCATACGAAATGTTAAATTAGAGTGATGTTTTGCTTTAACACTCGCTGCGCGATTTTTCCCTGGTGCTTTGCGCATATGTATTCCCCTCCTTATATTTTTTCATTTCAATACACGATACTTAGTATACCATTCGTAGGTTTGACAGGAAAGCATGCACTTGACAATTATTACGGAAAACATCATTTATTTGACGGCATCTAAAGTGGAAAGGTTGCCCTATTTGTTCTATCCATTTCTTTTACACTTTTATCCAATAAAAAAAGGCTATGCCTTAGTGATTTCTCACCATAGCATAGCCATCTCTATTCAATCTTTATTTAGCAGCTTGGAATTTAGCTTCAACTACATCCCAGTTTACTACGTTCCAGAATCCGCCGATGTAATCTGGACGACGGTTTTGGTAGTTTAAGTAGTATGCGTGCTCCCAAACATCTAGGCCTAGAATTGGTTTTTTACCTTCCATTACTGGAGAGTCTTGGTTTGGAGTAGAAGTAACAGCAACTGAGTCACCATCCACGATTAACCATGCCCAACCTGAACCGAAGCGAGTTGTAGCAGCTTTTGCAAATTCTTCTTTGAACGCATCAAAAGATCCGAATTTCGCATCAATTGCTTTTGCAACTTCGCCAACTGGAGTATTAGAACCGCCTGGAGCGATTACTTCCCAGAATAGTGTATGGTTAGCATGTCCGCCACCGTTGTTGCGTACAGCAGTTTGTTTGTCAGCTGGAAGAGCGTCAAGGTTTGCGATTAGGTCGTTAATGTCTTTTTCTGCAAATTCAGTGCCTTCTACTGCTGCGTTTAAGTTTGTTACATAAGTATTGTGGTGTTTAGAATGGTGAATTTCCATTGTTTTTGCATCGATATGTGGTTCTAATGCGTCGTAAGCGTAAGTTAATTGTGGTAATTCGTAAGCCATTGTTAAGTTCCTCCCTAAAATAAGAAATATTTAGTACATCAATAGATTATCAAAATTGGTCAAACCATTCAATGAAAAATACTTCATTTAGAAGATTTCAGCCTTTTGACTGAAAAACCAATACGTTTACTATCTTACCCGGTTGTCTCATTCATTAAACCTCACATGTAAACATTAAATCGCGATAAAAAATACAATGATCATCACGATTTGAATGACAGCCTTTGCAATAGTTGAAGTTAAAAATCCTACTAATGAGCCAATACCACTTTTCACAGCCTCACTAAATGTTCGCTTCTCTACAATTAATTCAGCGATAACTGCCCCTAAAAATGGGCCAAGTAAAATCCCAGCCACAGGGATGACAAATGGGCCGATTAATAATCCAATAGTACTTCCCCACATTCCGGCATTGGAGCCGCCAAACTTTTTAATGCCAAATGCATTTGCCAATGTGTCCGCACCAAATAACAGCACTACAAATAATAGTTCAATTACCCAGAACCACCAGCTTAACTCAGCGAAGGAGAAAAATAAGCCATATAGCAGGAATCCTCCGACTAAAAATAAGACACCTGGTATAATCGGGTAAACTAAACCAACAAATGAAATAATAAAGCAGGCTATTACTAAAATCCAGCCAACAACTTCCATAAAGTTTCTCTCCTTTTTCGTACATTGACTTTCATACGGACAAACAAAGTGAAAGGTTTCACTTTGTTAATGGCGAATACCTAAAATTGAATCTGCAATATTAACCGCATGGTCACCAATACGTTCCAGATTACTTACAATGTCCATATAGACAATCCCTGCCGCTCCACTACATTCATTCGTATTCAAACGTGCAATATGTTTCTGACGAAGTTTATCCTCCATATCGTCTATCAAGCTTTCAAGCTCCGTCACCTCTTGAGCTAAACTTAAGCTCGCCGTATCCAAGGCCTCTATACTTTTACGGACAGCCTCTATAGCTAAACTAAACATGCCAATTAAATCTTGGCGTGCCGACTTACTTAAGCTCACTTCATGATGATCCTTGTATTGTAAAAGCTCTAATATATTCTCAAAGTGATCACCAATTCGTTCGAAGTCTCGCACATTTGTTAATAATGTATGATGTCTTACTGAGTCTGCACGAGATAAGGGCTGCTTAGACACCATTACTAAATAATCGGTAATCTCATTATCTAGATGATTAAGGCCGGCCTCTAATTGTAAAACTGTAGGAATATGTTCGGCTTCCCCTGATTTCATATATAGAAATGTTTCTTCTAAGCCTCGTAAAGCATGCTCTCCCATTCGTAATACTTCCTCTTTGGCTTGGCCAAGTGCTATCGCTGGAGAGGAATCAATAAAAGAAGGGTCTAAATGCTTAGTTGTGACATTGATATGCCCATCATGTCCTGGTATCAATTTCGTAACTAATGCTGCCAATCCTGCAATAAAGGGAAGTTGAATCATCATATTAAATACATTAAATGAGCCGTGAGCAATTGCAATTTGCATACGAGGCTCTAAATGAAATAAGCCACTGACCCATTGAACATATTGCATAAACGGGGTGAAAAAGATCATGAAAATAATCGTACCGATCACATTAAAAAGTACATGTGCAGCGGCTGCCCGTTTTGCATAAATAGAAGCACCCAGTGACGCTAATACCGCCGTAATCGTCGTACCAATATTTTCACCAAATAAAATCGGTAAGGCATTGTTCAATCCGATCAAATGCTCAGCATATAAGCCTTGAAGCACACCAACTGTGGCCGTAGAGCTTTGTACAAGCAAGGTAAAAACGGTACCTAAAAATATACCTAAAATGGGTTGATTACTTAAATGAAGCGTTAGTGATGCAAAATCCGCCAGTTGATGTAGTGACTGCATACTTGCACTCATTAGCTCTAGCCCTAAAAATAAGCCGCCAAAGCCAAATATAATTTGACCAATATGTTGGTATGTTGCTTTTTTTAAGAAAAATAAACAGCCTGCCCCTATTGCTAATAAGGGATAAAAATAGATACCAATATTAATACCAATAATGAATGCTGTAATGGTTGTACCAATATTTGCTCCCATAATTACGCCGATTGCTTGACGTAACGTTAAAAATCCAGCACTCACTAACCCTACAGTAATGACTGTCGTTGCAGAGCTTGACTGAATGCAAATTGTTACAAATATGCCTACTAAAACTCCCATGATGGGGTTAGTTGTAAAGCGATTTAACCATTCGCGTAATCGATCATCCGCTGATTTTTGAAGCCCATCCCCCATAAATTTAATGGAAAATAAAAAGACTCCTAACCCACCTAAAAACTGAAAGAGTATGCTTTGCCAATCTATTGTCAATTGTTTTCGCTCCAATTCCTACGTCTCTACTACTCTATTTCTAATCTTTAATTGATTACAAACAAAAAGTAAAGAAATCCTTTAATTTCTTTACATAATGTTAACATTTTATCATCAAGTCCCCCTTCATCATACTTCTTTCATACCCTATGCTCTTTGAACATGTTAATATATTGTTTGGAGGAGATATAGTATGAAACACTCACAGCTATTTATCGATAGTCTCATTCATCCTAAAAAACTAGCAGCCTATCGTTTACTACCTATTGGAAAAGTTATTCAATATACTTTTCTACTCATTACCCTTGTTACCGTATTCTCTTTAGGTAGATTTGCAGCGGGTATGTCTGTTGATACGATTGATATGAACAGTTTAAATGGTTTAACTGAATACATAGATGGCATTAAATGGCTCTTATATCCGTTTACGTTCTTAATGCTTTTTGTCTTTACAACCATGCTGATTTTTGCACAAATTGCTCTCTATGCCTTAGCCGGATTATTTATCTTAAAAGTGATGAAACGTCGCGGCGAATACCGTCATATTTGGCGGACAACAACGTTTGCCATTACGTGGGCAACATTATTGTCGATGCTAGCAGAATATTTACCGATTAACAGTACGATTATCTCTGTTTTTTCTTTATTATTGACGATTGTTCTATTAATTGTGGCGTTTACAAAATATCCAAAACAACCAATTTCAAAATAATGTGCATGAATCCCCCCTCTTCTAAATATAGTGTAGAAAAGGAGGGATTTTTTGCGGGCATTTATCTTAACAGCTATCATTATTGTCATCGCTTTTGTCGTGAAAGTAGATTTAACCGAGGGTTCGATCCCACTAGCTGCTTTACAAACAAAAAGTAATAACGGCCAATGTGAACAGCAACGTGAGCCAAATTATATCACCGTACAAACTATTGAAGGAGATACTATTCATAGCTTATTTGCCTTACACCCTGCAAAAGTTCCTATGACATTCCCAGAACGCTTACAATTATTTTACAACTTAAACCCACACTTACAATTACAGGAATTGATTCCCGGTGGAAATATTAAGCTTCCTCTTACGTTTGAATTCGAAAACAAATGCGGAAAATGAAAAGTTAGCGTTTCTTCCTTGTCCTTATTTTCTTACACTGCTAAAATAAATGACAGTGACGGCTGAAAATAGTGGCCCGAAAAGGAGAGAAAGTTAATGAGTGAAATTTGTCACCGTACAAATACACGTCCTGTACGTGTCGGTAACTTAACAATTGGTGGTAGTAATGAATTATTCATTCAAAGTATGTGTACAACAAAAACACATGATGTAGAAGCAACAGTGGCAGAAATTCTTCGACTTGAAGAAGCAGGCTGTCAAATAGTTCGTGTTGCAGTTCCAGATGAGCGTGCTGCAGATGCAATTGCCGAAATCAAAAAACGTATCCATATTCCATTAGTAGCTGATATTCATTTTGACTATAGATTAGCATTAAAAGCCATTGAAAATGGTATCGATAAAGTACGTATTAACCCAGGTAATATTGGTCGTAAAGAAAAAGTGGAGGCTGTCGTGAATGCAGCTAAAGCAAAAGGTATTCCAATTCGTATTGGTGTAAATGCTGGTTCATTAGAGCGTCATATTTTAGAAAAATACGGTTATCCAACGGCTGATGGTATGGTTGAGTCTGCTCTTCACCATATTAAAATTTTAGAAGACTTGGACTTCCACGATATTATTGTATCGATGAAGGCATCTGACGTAAATCTTGCTATTGAAGCCTATGAAAAAGCAGCTAAGGCTTTTAATTATCCGCTACATTTAGGTATTACAGAATCAGGTACACTGTTTGCTGGTACTGTAAAATCAGCGGCTGGACTTGGAGCCATCCTATCAAAAGGAATTGGTAATACATTACGTATTTCACTTTCAGCAGACCCTGTTGAGGAAATAAAAGTAGCACGTGAACTATTAAAATCCTTTGGTCTAGCTTCAAATATGGCAACATTAATCTCTTGTCCAACATGTGGACGCATTGAGATTGATTTAATTTCCATTGCAAACGAAGTAGAAGAATATATTTCTAAATTGAAGGTACCTTTAAAAGTAGCAGTATTAGGCTGTGCGGTAAACGGTCCTGGTGAAGCACGTGAAGCAGATATCGGTATTGCTGGTGCACGTGGTGAGGGCTTATTATTCATGAAGGGGAAAACTGTTCGTAAAGTCCCTGAAGAAACAATGGTTGAAGAGTTGAAAAAAGAAATTGATAAATTAGCGGCAGAAATGGAAGAAAAGCGCGCAGCAGAAGAAGCACAAAAAGCGAATGCCTAAGGAGGTGCTAGCATGAAAAAGCCCCGCTTCGGTATTGATATTGATGGGACTGTAACATGTCCAAGTACACTCATCCCACATATTAATAAACAATACAACGTAAATATTACGCTTGATGATGTTTGTGAGTATGATTTTTTATCAGCCTTTCCGCACCAAGTTGATCGAAGTGCCTTTAACACATGGTTTAAAGAAAATGAGCCTTATATGTACGAAGTATCGGAAGTGGCAAAAGATGCAAAAAGCATTCTTACTGCTTGGCAAAATTCTTATGAGCTCTACTATATTTCGGCACGAGGCGAAAATGTAGCTGACATTACAATGAATTGGTTTAAAACTCAGGCTATCCCTTATGATCATATCGAACTGTTAGGAAGCCATGATAAATTAGCAGTTGCTAAAAAGCATCATGTCGAAGCTTTCTTTGAGGATAAGCACGATAATGCGGTAATGCTGGCCGAGGAGCTAAAAATACCTGTCGTATTATTTGATACGCCTTATAACCGTCTTGCTGTTCCTGACAATGTTGTAAGGGTGTATAACTGGCAAGAGGCCAATCAATTTATCACCAATCATTTCAAATAATATAAAGGAGAGTCGTGTTCAGATAAAGAACACGACTCTTTTATTGGCTACCAGCGGAGGGTAAGGCTTGGAGCAGGAGCCGTTCAAACAAGTTCATTTGACGATTGACCTGCTTAATTTCACTACACTTCCAGAATTCCTCGTATCCAACGCTCCACAAAGTTCTCAAAGGTAATGCCATAATTATCGTAGACGGCATGATAAACAAAATAAGTTCCTAAACGATCAAGAATTTCATCATTAATTTTCATCACAAACCGCTCCCTTTCTACTTGTTTTTCACCAAATTTTCATACTTCTATACTCCCAAATGACGAACAATCGAGTGGAGGTCGCATCGTTGCAAAACCGTCACAATCTACCGCTTTCATGCCCTTTCTTCGTATTTTTCTTTTCGATAAGATAGTAGTAACAACTTGCTAGACTGGAGGGACTACTTGTGAAATGGATGACAAAATTAGCTTGTATGACTTGCATCTGCGCACTACTGACCGGCTGTGGTGATCGATTATCTGAAATTAAAGATGCAGCTTCTGGCATCAACACAGCGGCAAACTCCGCGGCTAGTGCAGTAAGTCGAGATGTACATGCTATACGGGCTATAGACATTAACTATAAAGATACATCTTTCACGGTTAATGACCTATTTAAAACTATTTTACGTGACATACGCTGGGATTATGACCCGGAAAAAAATGAGCTACATGTGAGAGGCACTTGGCAACCCCCACTATTTTCTGATCAGCCATGGGATGATGAGTTGAAAGAAAAGCTTGCTGAGTCAGGCATTGTAGACGTTACATGCAAAATAATTGAGGATAAAATTGATAGCTCTCAAACTACAACGACTGTTATTTTTAATAATGAAAATCTCTTACAAAAAAATGGAGAAGAAGCACTCCATCACCTATATGATACCTATTTACTGTCAACACACTAAAAACGTTTCTGCCATGATAACTGGCAGAAACGTTTTTTTATAATAAGTCTTACAATTTTGAAATATTAGGTGCTTTTATTTGAATAAAATAAAACCATCACGTTATAATCAAAGTACAACGTGATGGTTTGGAGGTGCTTGCATTGGGACAGAGAAATTAAAAATTGGCGAGCTTGCTGAAAAAACTGGCATTACAAAACGAACAATCGATTATTATACAAACATAGGCTTGCTGGTTGCAGAACGTTCTGCAACAAATTATCGCTACTACGCTCCCGTCATGATTGAACGACTTCACTTCATTGAACAGCGCAAACAACAGGGTCTTTCACTCGTTGAAATCCAACATGAATTAAACATCACACCCTATGAAGAAATTGATGTACAAACGCTTCGTTTAAAAATGCAAGATTTAGAGCATGATGTAGCGTCTCTACTAGAACAAATGAACCAGCAAGATGATAAAAAAATTGAAACTATTAAAAAAAATGTTTCGCCTGAAAGCATTGCATTAATGCAATCCTTACTTTTACTTATTCATAATTAGGAGGTGACGTTCTGTTTTTACAGAACGACTATTTGGATACCATAATAAACTTATCGATTTTTACCATTTTATTAGCTTTAACAGGTTTTTTCGTGGCAACAGAGTTTGCGATTGTAAAGGTTCGTTCGTCAAGACTTGATCAGCTTATTGCAGAGGGCAATACAAAAGCCATTGCTGCCAAGCAAGTGGTCGATCATTTAGATGAATATTTATCTGCCTGTCAATTAGGGATTACAGTAACAGCCCTTGGTATCGGTATGGTTGGTGAAAAAACTTTTGAATTTATGCTGCACCCACTATTCGAAATGATCGGAATTTCAGATAAATATATGACGATCTTTACTATTGGTACAGCCTTTGCCATCGCTACATTTTTACATGTTGTTGTCGGCGAACTAGCACCGAAAACAGCAGCTATTCAAAAAGCGGAAACGATTACTCTACTTTTCGCAAAGCCGATTATGTTCTTCTACAAAATCATGTACCCATTTATTTGGTTCTTGAACGGCTCTGCACGCATTTTGATCGGTTTTTTCGGTATGAAGCCTGCAAGTGAGCATGAGCTTTCTCATACGGAGGAAGAACTGCGACTATTACTGTCTGAAAGCTTTAAAAGTGGTGAAATCAATAAAACAGAGCTTAAATATGTAAATAACGTCTTTGAGTTTGACGAACGTATTGCTCGTGAAATCATGGTTCCTCGAACAGAAATTGTTGGGATTGAACGAAATGACTCGTTTACAACGATCATCCATCATTTTGCCGCTGAAAAATATACGCGATACCCTATTTATGATGGCGACCGCGATAATATTTTAGGGTTTATCAATGCAAAGGAATTGTTTACACACGGTTTACTTGAAAAGCTTACAGACGAGACATTAGTCATCGAAGATTTCATTAATCCAGTTATTCGTGTGATTGAAACTATCCCTGTTCAAGAATTACTTGTACGAATGCAAAAAGAACGTATTCATATGGCCATTTTAATGGATGAATATGGTGGGACATCAGGTCTCGTAACCGTTGAAGATATTTTAGAAGAAATTGTTGGTGAAATACGTGATGAATTTGACGATGATGAAATTGCAGATATTCGAAAAATCACAGAAAACCATTATATCTTAAATGCAAAAATGCTTGTTGAAGATGTAGAAAATCTACTAAATATAACATTAGAAGCCGAGGAAGTAGAAACATTAGGTGGTTGGTTCTTATCCGTGAATAATGGGATAAAAGCATCCGCAAATATTGAGCTTGGCTCCTATGTCTTCAGTATTTATGAACAACAAGGACATCAGATACATTACATCGAGGTTCGACCTCTACGAATTAGTGCACCGGCGTCCTTCATTACAAAGGTACAGCCCTAACCTTATTATTTTGAAACCATTTTCGTTATTCCATTATTAGCCATTTCAAGCTATAATGAGAGTAGGAATATGATTCTAGTTTCAGGGGGCTATACACATGACATTATTTAAACTATATCATTCAGATGGTATACACATTATTACCGACGTAAAAAAACATAAAACAAATATTGAATTAAAAACAATTACAGGCGAAGTATTATATATTATCGTCGTAACAGATGAAAACTACACAGTGTACGACGATCGTTTTGCAGGTGCTTCTAAGCAGTTAAATTCTGTAGAAGCATTTGATATAGATGGCAGCTTCCGTAGCCTAGATTTCGATAATATGCGCTCTTTATTTAAAGAAGCCTTTACAAAGTTATTACAGCAAATCGCAGAGTGCGTTCAAAGTAAAGAGGAGCTAGTCGATATTGACACACTCCGTCATAAAGTAAGTGCCCAAATAAAAGGCATCCATTTCCGTGTCATTTCTGATACAAAAAAATATGAAATTTAACCTCTCACAGACTGTTCATTTTGGACAGTCTGTTTTCTTTTCACCTCCCTTCCCAGCTGAAACAAAAACATGCTTCTTAACTTTCATGTATAATGGGACTTAATAATCTGAAAAAAAAGGGGTGTTTAGAATGAATCGTGAACAATTAATCACACTCATTTCAGAAAAAATGAAATTAATTCGTACTGAAAAAGCTTTTACCCAGGATCAAATGAGTGATTTACTTGGACTATCTAAAAAAACACTTGTCCAAATTGAAAAGGGGCGTATTCTGGCGGGATGGACAACTACTGTTGCCGTCTGTACCTTGTGTCGTGACAGTACTATTTTGCAACATGAGCTAGGCGGTGAACCATTAGAGGTGGTGGATTTAATTGCGAATAATGGAACATTGCGGCCTAAAGATAAAACAATGGGTGGATACATATGGTGGAAAAATATACATGAGCATGGAGGGTTCCGACTACAGCAAAATATCATTAGCCTTCATTTCCGTATTTTAGACGACAACAATTTTCGTCTAATCTCAACATTTGATGAACAAGTAGCTAAACAAGCATGGGAAAAGCTACAGATGTAACTCTCCTCCATCTACTAGACTCCTTCCTAACAGTAGAAGCAGTATCCCTGCTTCTACTGTTGTTAGTTGTTTGCCCTCCTTCCCCCACTTATATCAACACACTCTAGACAAATATATAAAGAAAAGAAATTACTTGTCATATGATAAAGAGAATGGATTCTGTGAAATTTCTATAAAGGATAGATAGTTGAAGTTAGGAAAGTCGAAATTTGCAGAAATATTTTCTATACTTAATAGTAACCGCTGTGATATTGGAAAGGATGCGCATAAATGAATCGAATTCTAGCAATAAGTGATATACACGGAGAATTAGCGCTTTTTGAAGAACTATTACTAAAAGCAAACTATAATCCTGATGAAGATCAACTTTTTTTACTCGGTGATTACATCGACAGAGGTCCAGCTTCAAGTGGCGTGTTAAATTTAGTGAGCGAATTACAAGGAAAAGGAGCACGAGTTCTCCTCGGCAACCATGAAGCCATCATGCTCAATGCATGCCGTTCTGGCCTTGCTAAGCCATGGAACCATTGGGTAGGACTTTGTGGGGGGGATGCAACATTAGCAAGCTATGGCTACCAGCTGAACGATTTCGAGGATGCTATCGCTAGCCATACATTGCCTAGCTTTATTAAAACGTTGCCAAAGCTAGAAGAGCATTTACAATTACTTGAAAACTTCGAAACATACATTGAATTAGAGGATGCTATATTTGTACATGGTGGAGTTGTACCAGGTGTTGCGATGGCAGAAACAGACCCTATGCAATTACTATGGATCCGAGAAGTATTTCATGCAGGCTATCAAGGAGATAAAACCGTTATCTTTGGACATACACCTACGTATAAACTTCACCGTAACCCAACTGATTACAGTGTCTACTTTGGTGAAAACAATATTATCGGTATTGATGGTGGTGCTGTATTTGGTGGACAATTACACGCATTCGAATGGCCAAGTCGTCAAATATTCTCAGTTGAACATAAAAAACCAACAAGTAACGATTAACTTGTTGGTTTTTCTATTAATATAACTTGAAGATAACACCTACTAAAGAGTACACAATAACGGTTGTGAATAATATGGTCATATGGAATAGTGAGAACACAAACATTTTGGTAGCCCACTTCACTTGATCTTTATTACTATGATAGCCATATATACTCATTACTAGCCATGCAATACTTAATAGTAATGCGACAAGCATAATTCCCACACTTAAGGAACCAAATAAAAAGCTTGATAGAATTAGTAAAATTAAATAGAAATTTGTTTGATAATACGTACGGCGCATACCTTTCACAACAGGAAGCATTGGCACACTTGCCGCTTCATAATCTACACGTTTGCGGATTGCAATGGCATAAAAATGCGGCATTTGCCAAATAACCATCACCAAAAATAAACCTAGTATCGCAGGGTGTGTAATATCTGTCGATACGGCAGACCAGCCAATTAATGGCGGTACGGCACCACTTATACTACCAATTTCTGTATTATAAATCGTACGACGTTTTGTCCACATTGTGTAAGGGACTACATATAAAAATACTCCTAGTAAACCGAATGCCGCTGCTAATGGTGACGCAAGCGCCAAGACAGCTAAACCGATAATTAACATAGCTATCGCTAATGATAGCGTCGATTTTGCTGACATTTCCCCAGTGACGGTCGGTCTGCTTTGTGTACGAGGCATGATCGCATCGATATCACGGTCATACACATTATTAAAGGCCCCTGCTGCTCCAATAACAAGGGCAGAACCAACTGTTGAAAAAATCATTTCTGGTAAATTGTCTATGAACGTCATTTTATTTTTGTACATCCCTAGCGTTAAACCAGCCCACATTGGTATTAAATTAGATTTGATAATTCCTGTTTTGACTGTTTGCGCTAAAATAGTAGAGCGAGACGATTTCCCTCGTGTTGTTCCGGAGGATTGCGGTTTATGCTCCGAGTTCAGATTTTGTTCCATTCATCTTAATTCCTTTTCTCCATAATTTCTGCACGCCACAATCGATAGAAAGCGACAAAATTTGCATCTAGCACATCAAATTATTATTTTACCCCTTTTAGTTCTGTTCTGTCTCTAAGTTCACATAAAGTACATGTTTTTATCTAGTAAAGCACGCTCATTCACAACATCTTCTATGATACCACCGACTGACATGAATTTGAACCTTCTTGCTCGATTCTTATCATTACTATTCAAGAAAAGTAAAAACCGAGGCAGAATTTAGCCTCGGTTTCTATTATTGAAGATTTCCCTGAAGTTGCTGGGCCAAAAATGCCACTAAATCACGCATATTATCTGGTGTTACCCCATGTCCATCTGGATATTTCTTAAATGTCACAGTAGCGCCAAATTGTTCAAAAACCTCTTTGCTTTCCATTCCCCATTGTGATGGAATAACATAATCATAATCACCATGAGAAATAAAGGCTTGTAAATGTTCAACAGAGCGAATAGAATATTCCTCTGTGACAAATTTAGGTGTATAGCCACTTAATGCGACAACGCCCGTCACTAAATTCCCCATTACAAAGGCCAGTGATTGTGCTAGTACGGCTCCCTGGCTAAAGCCTAGTAAAAATACTTTATGAGGATCAACTTGATATTCGTCAATTGCCTCTAATATAAATCGTTGTAAAGCCACTAATACTTTTTCGAAGATAGCACGATCCGGTTGCCCTACCTCTTGAATTGTGAAGAAAGCATAACCTGGTTTTTGTGTAATGGGTCCACGCAAACTAAATATGTGACATTGTTCTTGAAAGTCCTGTACTAATTGTGGTAAGTCGTCTTCATTACTTCCCATACCATGCAATAAAAAAATAGCAGGGTATTTTTTTGTAGTGTCCATATTAGTAGGTGGTGTATGTTTAAAAGTAAATGGTGTATTCATGTCTTCAAATTCCTTTCACAGTCAATCTTTGTAACAAAGTGCTATAGTAATTTTGTTTTATTGATTAATCCATCTGTATGGTAAGCAATATATCCATTGACAACACGAATCGTCTCTAGTGGATTTGCGTCAAAAAGTATGTGTGATTGCTCAGGCGTGGACACCAGAACCGTTAATAAATCCATACGCATAGAATGCCCCGCAGAGCTGTATGCATAGTCGTAGATGATCGCTTCCTCTGTCATGCCTTCTGTCTCATATTGTTGATGGAATAATTCCTTTACAGTATCCATTTGCTCTGCTACTTGTTGTCGGATACGCATCTGATGCATCAATAATTCCTCTTCTAAAGTGGAGGGCTTTACCCATTTTTTAGCGTTTAGCATGTTCAGAAATTCTTGTTCCCACGCCTGTTCATTTTCAGTAAAGTAGAGCATATTGATCATGAGCAAATCCCAGAAATCAACGGCCGTAGTTGCTGAATTTCGTTGCATTGCTATAGTTTCTTTAAAATGTTCTTCTACCTTAGTAATATTCATATTGCGAACTAAATGATTACATACGTTTTCAATAAACTTATTTGCCACTTCTTGTGCCATAAAAAATCCGTCCTTTATATCTACAAATCATTTTTTTCTATCTTATCATACCATGATTGTGAAATATGGCAACGAAGCCCTCTCTATAGACATTTCACAAAAGGATGTCTCCCTTTGTAAAGGAAAACATCCTGAATGAATTACGAGAAAACATAGCTATCCATCGTATCCAACGTATTTTGTATAGCATCTTTCAATGATCGTTGATGTTCACCACAGGAAACTACTGCCTCTTCCAAAGCGATTGCAGCATTCGCCATAAACGGTGCCATTTGCAAATCCTTGGCCAATTGAATAAGTACTAATGCCTTATTCCATTTCCAACGAGGGTTAGTTGGATCTAAATTGATTGCCTGCTCCAAATAACCAAGCGCATCAAAAGGCATCCAGCCAAAGCGGTGCATTGTCTGGCCAGTCATTCCCCAGTAGACAGCCTTATTTGGATTTTCCTTAACGGCTTGTTGAAAGCAATGGACACTTTCATTATATTGATGGGCGAATAAAAACAGCTCTCCTTGCGTAAAGAAGGATTGGGCTTTTTCATTACCTGTTCCTGTCTTTGCTACCTCTTCTAATTGCTTTATATTCATTGCAAATGCTTCTTCATCTTTGATCGCACGTATTGCTACAACCGCATCGGATTCTGGATAGCTTTCGTCCGCACGTTCTGCATGTTGTATTTCTCCATCAAGAGTCGGCTTTGGATAATGTGCGAGATCATACTCTTCTAATAAAATTATATATTTTTGCGCAAGGGCTTGTTCCTCTTCAGTTGTCACCATTTTTGCAGCTTCATAACACTTCAGTAATTCGCCATTGTAAAAAAAATCATCCATTGACATTTAAAAATCCCTCCAGTGTATAACTATTCAGTCTTTTTAGTATACACTACAACATAAAAAGAGACTGATCAAAATTTTGATACAGTCTCCTTTAGTATTATTTTTTTAACACTACCGTATTTAAGAAGTTGCGTAAGTCCTCTTCTTTTAGTGCCCCTACAAAACGGTTCACTTCTTTTCCATCTTCAAAACGGATAAACGTTGGTGTTGCTTCAATATGATATTTCTCCCATAAATCTTCATATTCATAGACATTCAATTGAGCAATGTCGACACCCAGTTCATCGGCAATTGGCATTAATTCAGGTGTAAATGCTTGGCAGTGTACACAAATCGGGCTGAAGAAATACGCATTCACAGGTTCACCTGCTTTAATCTTTGCCTCTAATTCATCTGGTAACATAATGTTTTGATAGTTTTTGTCATCTAATTGATCAATTGTTTCTTGTTTCAGCTTTTTATCGCCATAAGGGTTGTTTGCGCTCTCTAGTTTACTTTTGTTTGAGACATTGGTAAGCACAATAATTGCTGCAAATAATACAACAATAACGGAACCAATAATTAATAATTTTTTCACTAGAATAGTGACCTCCTTTTTTACACTAAAATCCTAATTTTAGTGTATCCGGATTGATTATAAATTGTTTTGAAAACCTAGTAAACTAATTCGCCTTTAAAAAAAGATATTTCACATTTATAACATAATTTTAAGTATATTTGGGAACATACATATTGAGAGTTCATGCAAAATTTGAACGTGGGGTGATTATATGAAAAACTCGTTTCAGCATGTATTTCAAATTTATACGAAGGATATCCGGAACATTGTCACAAACTGGGTAGTAGCTATTATTGTGGGCGGATTGATTTTTCTTCCGTCACTTTACGCCTGGCTTAATATCTATGCCTCTATGGACCCATACGCCCACACATCCAATATGAAAATCGCTATTGTCAACGAGGATACAGGAACCACCGTTCGAAATGAAGCGATTAATGTTGGAAATGAAGTAATCGAGAATTTAAAAACGAATGAAAGCTTTACGTGGGAGCTTGAAAACGAAAAGCAAGCTATGGAGCATTTGAAAAATGGAGATTATTTTGCCATGATCGTTATTCCCAATGACTTTTCGCAAAAGCTCACCTCCATTCTGACAGAGCAACCATCTAAAGCGCATATTGATTATTATGTAAATGAAAAAAAGAATCCGATTGCCCCTAAAATAACAAGTAAAGGAGCTAGTGTCCTTACCCAGCAGGTTTCTAGTGAATTTGTATCAACGGTCAACGGGACGCTATTCTCCATTTTTAATACTATCGGGCTTGAAATGGAACGAGAAATTCCTGACTTCCGAAAATTCGAAAACTATGTCTTTACTATAGAGCAGCATTTACCTGATATCCATTCATTTTTAGCACAGGCTGCCAGCCAAGGGAAGGATGCCGATCAATTACTCAATCGTGCGCTCACACAAATTCCACAGGTGGAACAATTAACAACAAATGGTTTGACTACTATTCAAAAAGGTCTAACTCTTGTGAATGAAGCAGATGCTCTGTTTAATGAGCTATCTCCCCTTATCAAAAAAGATGTACAAACTGTTCAAAATATTGCGCAGCACTTCACAAATATTATGAATAAACTCAACAGTATTGATCTTGATTCAGCTTCTATCACCCAAACAAAAGAAGCATTAAAAAATCAATTGTCAACGTCCAAAGAGAACATAACACATAGTATTCAAACACTTGAGGCGCTACAGAAGTTGATTCAAGCAGATACTTTAACCCGAAATCAGTTACAGGATTCCTTAGATCGTATCATCGCATCTTTACAGCAAAGTAATGCCCAAGATAATGAACAAATCATTGAACAGCTTACAGCCATTCGTGATGCCCTGCAAGATAATCCGACCTTTACCGATTCAACTGTAAACGCTCTTAAAGACTTGCAACAATTAAATACGTTACATGCAGATATCCTTACAAAAATTGAACAATTACAGCCCATTGATAAAACCGTCATTCAACAAGACATGACAGCGATTCAAAACATCGCACAAAATGCTACGGCTAATTTACAAAAATTCTTGGTCTATTATAACGATACATTAGAGCCACAAATTCGCTCCACATTGTCTGGTGCTAAAAGTACATTAACAAGTGCAGCTACCATGTTGACGGATGTAAAACAATTCATACCTCAGGCAACAGATAAATTGACACAGGCAAAAAATACATTAGGTACGGCTAATAATGCTCTCCAGAAAATACAAGGCGAGTTCCCTGCTCTCAGTACAAAAATCAAAGACTTAGCAAATAAACTTCGAACTTTAGAAAATGAAGCTGATATTTCAGAGATTGTGCAATTATTAAAGAATGATGTCAATGCCGAGCGTGATTTCTTTGAAGAGCCCATTAAACTAAAGGAACATCGACTATTCCCTATCGCCAACTACGGGACAGCGATGACACCATTTTACACAGTGCTATCCATTTGGGTCGGCTGTTTATTATTAATTTCATTATTATCCGTCAATCTTCATGAAAACTCACCCTATAGTATCCGTGAAATCTATTTTGGCCGCTTACTAACGTTTGCAACTTTTTCTATTATACAAACCCTCATCATAACGATTGGTGATACTTTTTTAGTTGACGGTTCTATTAAGGCGCCCGCTTACTTTATCCTGTTTGGCCTTTTGATTAGCGTAGTATTTGTAACCGTCGTGTATACGTTAGTCTCGGTCTTTGGAAATATTGGAAAAGCTTTAGCAATTGTGATGCTTGTTTTACAAATTGCGGGCTCTGGTGGGACATACCCTGTGGAGTTATTGCCAAGGTTCTTCCAAATCATTAACCCATTTTTGCCCTTTACGTATGCCATTGAAATGATGCGTGAGGCGGTGGGAGGCATTATCTGGTCAACTGTATGGATAGATCTCCTCTTCTTAATTGGTTTCTGGTTCGTCTTTATCCTCTTCGGCTTTTTCTTAAAAAAGTTACTGAGCGAGAAAATAGAACATTTTATGAACAAAACACGCGGGTTAGATATATTTCATTGATTTTCACCTAGGCTCCATGTAAATGTTTATGACAACGATGGTATAATGGAAGTATTGTAAACATGTGGGAGGCGCTATTGTTGAAGAAAACGGTTTCTATTTTTATTGTTTTGGCGTTAATGTTATTAAGTGCGTGTGGGGAAAATAAGAAAAATGTTGAAAATGATCATGTAGCTACAGAAGGGGAAACTTCCCATGAAGAGGATAGTCATGCTTCAGGTGATATTCAGGAAGAAACAGCTTCAGCAAATGTTCTTCCAACATTTTTAGAGGATAAACAAGAAAATATTCGCTTAGTTTATCAAGTTGCTGGACAATCTACAGAAATTCTTGAATGGATGCCATGTTATTGTGGATGTGGCGAATCTTCTGGTCATAAAAGTAATTTAAACTGCTTTATTCAGGAAAAACGTGAGGATGGATCCGTCGTCTGGGATGATCATGGGACTCGTTGTTTAGTCTGCTTAGAAATCGCTGTACAATCGGCTAAAATGCATCAGGATGGCAAGAGTCTAAAAGAAATTCGCCAAGTCATGGATGAAACTTATAAAGAAGGCTATGCAAAACCAACACCAACTGATATGCCGGCATAAAAAGCAAAGTCCATCGAGCAGCTCATTCTCGATGGACTTTGCCATTTTTTCTTCTCTTTCATTTTCAATATTAGGTAAACCACTGCCAATCTCAATATAAGTTACCACATTGTAAAAAAAGACTGTAGGCAAACTCAACATTCAATGAGTTTGCCTAAGCTTAACGCGACTTTGCTTTTATTGTTGCACTTGATTTTTCTTTCTTTTTCGAAGGATGACATATAGGATCACTGCAATAACAATTATTAATCCTATAAATTCGGCAATTAGGACCAATGAAATTTCACCTTTTTTATCCGTTTTCACATCAGTATTATTAACGTTTTGATCTACTGCTACGACAAATTGTCCCTCTTTTGTTTCAATTGCTGCACCTGCTTGTGAATCAGTCTCTTTCAAGTGTGCATAAAAGTCTCCCTTAATTGAGGCATTGTCAAACGATTGTATCCATAATAATGGCTGAGTGTCCTGCCAGAAGTTTTTAGTCATATAAGCATATTGACCAATTGCCTCAGGTAAAAAGCCTTGTTGAATTAGTTGTTCAGAAGAATTCGGAATTTGGCTAGCATTTTTGGATAGCCACTTAAGCTGCTTCATGTCTCCCATAAAAATGACCGCATGCTTTTGTAAAGCTTCTTCGGTGACATCTTTGTCCTTTATAAGGGTGATATTGGCCATTTTGCCATTCATCATTAATGCCTTATACATAGATAGCATCTTTACATCATCCATGCTTTCATTATTAGGAATCACCATTAATGTATGATCATGAAAGGAATTCGGAAAATCACGTAAAGTAAAGGTTGGTTCAGTCGTATCTTTAGTGATCGATAAAGAACTAGCACTATCTATATATAACCAATAGCGTTCATTCGTTGTTTCACATGGGTCCTCTAATTGAAAGCCTGTTACTTCAAATTGAATATCTGTCATAGATTGTTGATTAAGAACATTAGTTTGAATTGGTAGTAAAGCCTCATACATATCTGTAGTAGTTTGCTCTAGCTTTCGTAAATCTACCGAATGTGGGACATTATTGATATAGGCAATCAATTCAAGTTTTCGATCATCGTCATCATGATTGTCTGGTATACTAGCTGATTTCTTTAACACTAATCGCATGACCGCTTCCTTATTGGCCTCTAATTGTGGCAAGGATACATAATAATGTGGGGTCATAGTTAATTGACTAGACAATGTTTGGTTTTCAAAGCCAAATTGCTGGAAGGACATGGTTGAATCTGAAGTGCTGTCTATTTTCGGTAAATCTTTAATGTCTAATGTATTTCCGATTAATTGCCCAGATAATCTAGATTCTGTTAAAAAGGATAATCGTTCCTCAATCGCTTTCCCATTCGTTGAAGTCACAGCCAAAATAGGTACCCGTTGATTTGAATCTGTATTTAGTAATTCCTGCAGAGATAATGTCATGGTGTCGTCACTAATATTGATTTTATCTAATACATTTTTGAATAAGCTTGTACTAAACTCCTTTTGTGCACCTATGATAACAATAGGCCCAGACACTTGATTGACCGCATCTTCACGTTTAATCTGAACATTTGTATCACCATGCTCTGATAAATAAGCCGAGAGCTGGTAACCACTGTTTAAAGTCGCTTCAGAAGCTTGCTTTGGTAAAATAACGGTTGTTGCATATCCCTCATAGCCCAAAAATGCAGTTGGATAACTAGTTAATGTCCATGCTTGGCTCTCTTCGCTAAAAGCTGACATGGAAGATGGTATATCGATACGTAACCAATTACCTGCATTACCAGGTGGCACACAAATACCTTCTTTTAGAATCCCATAAAAACTTGCAGTAATCTTGTGAGTCCCTTTTAATAAAGCCTCTTTTGGGAGATTAACGACAATCGTTTGCTTAAGTGAATCTGCTTTCAATGGCACCGTTTTGACCGCTACATCATCCACTTTCACGGTAAATGAGGATGGTGCTATAAGCAGCTCCGAATGTTGAATTTGAAAAGTAACTTGCTGGCCATTTTGTTTCACATCATCTACTAGATTATAATAAAAATCTCTCGATGAGGATGGACCCTGTAATTCGATTGGCTGTGATAATAATGGCTTGTTTTGCTTTTGATTGCCTTCTATCGCCATTGTTTGATCATCCACGGCAATGGTAGCCGCAACAGCGTCATTTGTAATACATAAAAAGCCTATAAAAAATAAAAATATAGAGAAAAATTTGGCTCTCATTATTCCGCTCCTTTATCTGTTTGCTTTGAAAATCGTTCTGTTTTATACCATTGCACTTCTTGCCCAGTAAACATGCGCTTGATTTCTAAAAATAATGACCATACCACAAGTACAATCCACATTTGGGAATACGTAAAATACATAAGAATGACATATAAGAAATTCTTTCTATTCATTTCAGTTTTTTCAATACTTAAGGTAATCATTACTTCTCCTAGGAATAGTAAAAAGGCTAAAACCCATAAAACAAGGGCAATATCGCCAACGGTCAAACCAATGTCATAAAATAAATTAATAATAAATAAAGCATTGGATAAAATAACGCCAAAGAAAAATAAGAAATACGTAAAGAAGAAGTAAAATAAATCAAACATAATACTTTTTCTTTTTAAGGTGAAAAACTGGCTTAAAAACTTCAGAACTACATATTGATTGCCCCTTGCCCATCTTGTTCGTTGTTTCCACCAAACTTTTAATGTCTCGGGCTCCTGCTCCCAAGTAATAGCCTTTGGGAAAAACCGTATATGATAGCCTAAGTTATAAACACGGATAGTCAGCTCTGTGTCCTCTGCTAATGCTTTTACATCCCATCCACCTAACTGCTCTAAAACTGTACGGCGAATGGCAAAATTAGTACCTGGAATGGTTGCTACCTTAAACCATTTCCATCGGCCACCCTGAGCCATCCACTGGAAGCAAATTGTTTCTATATTAATAAACCTTGTCAACCAAGTTTCAGTCGCATTAATGACGCGAAACTTCCCTACAGTGGCCGCAGCTTTTGGGTCATTTAAAAGACCCATTACTAAGTACCAAACTGCCATCTTTTCAGGTGTATTATCTGCATCATAGACCACTACAATGTCCCCTGTAGAATCAGCTAACGCAGAATTTAATGCCGAAGATTTACCCTTCCCTTTGTTAGGCTCCACGGTTTCAATCACTCGAATAAATGGAAATTTTTCAGCATACTGCTTGGCGATATCACCAGTTTCATCAGAGGAATTATCATTAATGACAATCACCTCTAATTTATCTTTAGGATAATATAAACGAGACATTGCCCGTAATGTCTGCTCAATTACGAGTGCTTCATTATGAGCTGGTATAAAAACACTGACAGAGGGTACATGCGACATTTTTTTAGACCACTCATCAATTGGTTTTTCAAATGAACGGAAATGTAAATAGCCCCCCTCCATTAAAAACATGTGGTAGAGCAGCATAATCCAAATGAGGAAAAGTGAAATAAAAAATAATAGATTAGCCATTTGTCTTCCTCTCCTCAAATAATCTCTTACGCAATGAAATTCGTAATCGTAAGGTACTTATAAAAAATAATGTAACAAACAAGGATACAACAAAGACAAGGATCCATAAAATTAATTCGAATGGCCGTTCATCGAATGAAATTTTTAAACGCTCTTTTTTAGAAAAAGATAAGTCAATGATCTGTTCACCATCTTTATGTTGGACGATGGAAACATTCTCTGATTTTACCTGTTGGTTTGTTTGTCGGAAATTCATGAGTTCTATTTGCGGATGTCCTTTTAGCACATCAACAAGGTCTTGAACATAAGAAAAATTTACATAAGCAGGATATTGAATACCGATAATAGAACTAGGAACCTGTAATAAAAAGTCTATTTTTCGTTTGACAGTATATAAAGGATTGCTGTCTGTATCAGGAATGGTCCCTACCGTCATTGGATAGATGGTACGGCTGTCCATTTGTGTAATATATAATGATGAACTTTCTTCCCGGATACTCCCTTTAAATAGGCTACTCTCATCACGGCTTATAGATGGATAAATATTCCGCAACGCTAAATAATCAAGACTCTTTTCAGGTGAAGTAGTAGAAGAAAGGATAAATGGATAACCTTCATTTTGTAGCTTTTGTAAATAACTTAATAATTTTTTATTATCATGTAAGTAATATATATTTTTTTCAAATTCATCCAATAATATAGGTGTTACTTCAAGTGCAATCGGCACGCTATTTTTAGTAAATGCCTTCACTACCTTTTCTAGCTTTCCCACATCTGTTTTCATATTAATATCCGATAGTACAATAAAAGCTGGATGTGACTGCGGCTTGGGTAATTGCAATAAATCACCCATTAGGGTAGGCCATAGATATTGTAAGGATCCTCTATTCACAAAATCTCCGATATATGACCAATTGTTCTTTTTAACAACAAAAGGATAGGATTCATTCATTGAGGAGGCTCTTTTCACGACCTCGAAATCAGCTGAAGGTAACACACTTTTCCATCTTACAGGGTTGTCTAAACTTTCTTCCCCAATTGTTCGGAGCTCAATTATTTGACCTTGCTGCCATTTAGAAAATGGGCTGAATTGAAGAGCATTTTCACCAATCAAAATCGCAGAACCTTGAAAATGATTCACAGCAGCTAAAGCCTTCTCAGGAATAACTGTTGGATACGCGTTAAAAATAACAATCCGTTTATAACGTTGCAGCATCTGCTCTTCTATTTCTTCAATCGGTAAAACATCTACGGACGTATATACTTGAAGCATCTCTTTCAATGCTATAACATCACGATTTGGTTGCTGAGTACTTGTGACAAAGATCAAGGCTATGTCTTTGTCATCTTGTGCAGCAAATGCTGTCTCACTTGATACGAAAGTATAAAAACAAAGCATTCCAATGGCGAACCATAAGTTGTATTTAGAGCGCACTTGTTTTCATCTCTCTTTCCAGTTCTGTTAAAAGCTCATCAAATGTTGTTTCCATCAATGGTCGATAGGTCATAAAGCTCGTTTTATAATTGAGTGTGACCCATTTGCCATTGACCAATTGATGATTTTTTAATGCTTGATCTAGTTTGTCATAAATGACTTCCATATGCTGGTCTGTTGTATCGATTAGCAACAACCCTATATGATTTTCACGAAACCGAAACTTTTTATCCGTTTGTCTGACCGTTTGTTGAATTCGTTGGGAAAGCTGCTGCCATAAATGCTGTACCTCTTTTGCACCATACAGCTTTTGGAATTTACCATAATTTTCAAGCTTTAAAACCATAAAAACAAAAGTATGTTTATGTCGGTCTGCCCTTCGCATCTCTTCATTGACGCTTATACGCATTCTCGTTTCATTATCAAATCCTGTTTCCACATCAATGGCTACATAATTCCTAACATCCTCTTGCAGTTTTTTTAAATAGTTTCCCTGTTCACTCATTAATTCATGCACCTTTCCAGCACAAAGAATGAGGATCAATAGTAGAATCCCGTAGGCGAAAAACATTTGCATGGAAAAAGTAGGATTTAGAAAAATTACAGCTCCTGCTATTCCTGTATAAAGTAATGTCGAGCCTGTAATAAAAATAAAGACGAGGCTACTCACAAGACCAAATACAGTCCCTCTCCAAAGTGTAAGTACGATAAGAATCATTAAAAAGGTGTACAATAATAAGCCTTCAGCATCCTGACGGAGTAAAATATAGGCTGGAAATTGTAACAATAAAATGAGTAATATTCCATAACCTAAAATAGCTTTATTTCTATTTATTGTGGTACGCATTTTCTACCTCCCTTTCTGCTAATAGTGGTAGTAAATTATCAAAACTATGCGTTGACTTTGTATGTTTATCGACATAGCCTGATGAAGGATCTTTTAGAGCTGTCATCTTTTCCATGAATTGCTGAGCTAATTGCTGTTCGTTTAATGCCAGCATATATCTTGCTGCCATGGCATAAACAGCTGGCGATTCAAAGTTAACGGTCGGTTGATTCGTTTGGGCACTGTAACGACCATAGAGTTTACCGTCTCTCTTCAAAAGGTTTACTAGCCAGTTTTTAAATGGCATTGTGTCCCCATCTATCGAAGCAAGATGATAGGCTGTATATAATTGATCGATCATGTGCAATTCCTCGTCGAACACATAACTTTTAGTGGCAAGGTCAAAATATTTTGGGAAAAATCCTGCCTCAGCTATTGGGGCATTTTGTAAAATGCCCAACTGATGTTGAACTTGTTGCTGGGATAATAGACCATGCTGCTCCATTTCATAAAAAGCAGATGGCATAATATAGCTCATAGTTAAAGCTGTTGCTTTCTCATGGCTATTAACATCTACATAATCAACAAACAGTTCTTGATTCATCCCATATTGAATCAAATTATCTCCAATTTGTTTACCCAATTGTTCATAATCTGAATCATGCCATTTCTCACTGGCATCCAGTAAAACACGGATGATGCGTAAATCATCAATCAGTGCATTGACAGCAGCTTTTTTAGTACCATCTAATCGCCAAACAATAAAGTCGTTTGACAAAAAATACGATTTCAAGACATCGACTTGTTCATCAAAACGTGCTTGATCATCTTTTTCTACTAGATAGGCAAGCCATAAGCCAACCGATTCAGATAAAAACACATCCTTTTGGGTATCTAAATCTGTGCGTAATAAACCTTTTCCATTCATTAAATCTTCGATGACAAATTGTTCTGTTGGTGAAGTAGCAGGCTCTTTTTGTATCGCTACCTCTTTTTCTGTACAGCAAATTAAAAGAAAAACAACACTAACTACTAACAAAAACCATTTAAAATTTTTTATCATCGTCATCTTCCTCATTAATAGTTATTTTTCTATAATGAAATCCCGATTTTATATTATAGTATACAATAATTAGAAAGGCTAAGCTTTTATATGAGTAGAGTCATACTTAAAACATTTTTTATAAAAAAAGATGCCCGAACAAGGTCTATAGACCCATCAGACATCCCGGATTTATATAAAAGCTATATTTTTTGGTAATTTCCTACTTTAAAGCAAAAATTGTTATGACTATTTTTTTGGACACGGACCAATGGGTTCAATTATGTCTATTACTTTACAAGCTGTAAGATTGTTTTAAAATGTTCATGATCTGCTCGTTGCAAAAGCTCATATAAAATCATTTCCATACTAGTTGGATAAATACCAAGGGCACTCATCTTAGCTAATCCGACTTCCTTATTGGCTTTTGTTCGAGATGAAACAGCATCTACCACTACCTCAACTTCAAATCCTTGTTCCTTTAGTTGTCTAGCTGTTTGGTAGACACAAATATGCGTTTCAATACCAGTCACAATAAATTGAGAACGTCCACTTTCCTTCATCGCCTTCACAAATTCCTCTTCCTCACATGCACTAAAAGCCATTTTAGCAATTGCTTGTCCTTGAAGATGTTGTGCTATATCGAGTGCTGTACCGCCTAAACGACTCGGATTTTGTTCTAGCCATAAAATAGGTACTTCCAGTGCCTGCATTGCTTGTATCAACTTAGCAATGTTTGCAATCGTTGCTTCACTCTCATCAACAATTGTTGCTAGCTTTCCTTGCACGTCAACGACTACTAAACAAGCTTCTTCTACTGTAAACATTGAGAACACCCCTTTTCTATTCTTAATTTATTATACAAAAACTCACGTTAAAATGGGTTCATTTAAAATTTATCGTACATATTGATTCATCGTCTGCATAAATAAACGTTAAATGTTATATTTTAGCCGTCCCCTATCTCCACGAGCATGCCCTTTTCCACCGCTGTTAAAATCCGAACATTAAAAGGATTATATCGGATGAAATTTATTTCAATTACGAAAATTCCAACTTTATTCCCGATAAAACTGTACTTTTCGTTCGTATTTGAATTAAAAACGCCTGTTAATTGTGTACATTTTGTTGCGAGGCTGTCGCTATTCTGCTCAAATATTAAGAATTTTATTTTTTCTCTTGAAAATTAAGTTATAATCCAGTAAAGTTCTGTTATCCCGCTTTAATGGTCCTATAGCTAATGAAGTCTCTTAGACGATTAAAGCTCGATCAGGACAATGTATATTCAGCAGTTTATAGCCACTGGATAAAAATTTCACTTATTAACCAAACAAGGAGTGTACCCACTTTGACACAACGTGCATACAATTTCAACGCAGGTCCATCTGCACTGCCCCAAGAAGTATTAGAAAAAGCTCAACAACAATTAGTAGACTTCCGTGACTCAGGTATGTCGATTATGGAAATGAGCCATCGTAGTGCCATTTTTGACGAAGTACATAACGAAGCGATTGCCTTATTGAAAAAGCTATATGCGATACCAGAAAATTACGAGGTCTTATTTTTACAAGGGGGAGCTAGCCTGCAATTTACAATGGTGCCAATGAACTTCCTATCAACTGATCAAAAAGCAAGTTATGTATTATCAGGCTCTTGGTCTGAGAAGGCATTCAAGGAAGCAAAGTTTTTCGGTACACCTGTGGAAGCTGCTAGCACAAAAGAGAACCAATACCGCCATATCCCTGCCCTAGCAGACATTCAATTTAATGAGGATGATGCCTATGTGCACATCACTTCTAATAATACTATTTACGGTACACAGTGGAAGGATTATCCAAATACAGGAAATGTACCTTTAGTGGCCGATATGTCTAGTGATATTCTTTCAAAACCAATTGATATTCAAAAATTCGGACTCATCTATGCAGGTGCTCAAAAAAACCTAGGTCCTTCAGGTGTAACAGTTGTCATTATTCGCAAAGATCTTCTTGAAAAAGCGAATAAAAACATCCCTACAATGCTTAAATATACAACACATGCTGATAGTAATTCTTTATATAATACACCCCCTACATTTGGTATCTATATGCTAGGCGAAGTGTTGAAATGGGTAGAATCTAATGGTGGAGTCGCTGCAGTTGAGAAGCACAATGAATTAAAGGCTAAAGTTATTTATGATGCTATTGATAATAGCAATGGCTTCTATAAGGGTCATGCAACTCCAGAAAGTCGCTCACTTATGAACATTACATTCCGTGTAACCGATGAGGAACTTGAAAAACTATTCCTAGCGGAAGCAAAAGCAGCTGGCTTTGTAGGGCTAAATGGCCATCGTTCTGTAGGTGGCTGTCGTGCTTCAACATATAATGCTGTGCCGTTAGAGGCTTGTGAAGCTTTAAGAGACTTTATGATCGATTTCCAACAAAAACATCAATAATCTTATAAAAAATGACGATGATTTACGTATCTGTAATGACTCGTCTTTTTTTGTTTGTCGATGATAATCTATCCCCATACAACCATCATTATAAAATTTTTATAGCAAATTTTTCTTTTAGGGCTTTGCACATAGCCTATTCCTTTGAGAAAAATATAGATTTTTTAGCGGACTATCGGACAGATTACCAGCCTCTATCTATTTACCAAACATAGATTATTACTGTAAGGATACCCTTACGAAAATAGAGGAAGGGAGGTCTGGACGATGGAAGATAGACGATATACAACACAGATGAACTGGCAAGGCTGTAAATGTCCAAAAAAAGAAGAGAAATGTTGTCCTCGTAAAGAAGAAAAATGCCCTTGTCAAAAAGAAGAAAAATGTACACCAAGAATGAGCAGTAACTGTAGAGGCTGTATTTGTCAGCAATTACGAAAATTAGAGCTTGCGACTAGACTAGATATCTTTTTATCTGGAGGTATTAGTTTCTTAGGTGTGACTTTCATTTCTTTCGACCCACGCAATTGCTGTGCTTACTTCCTTGAGGCAGGTGCGGCTGCTACTTCTCCTTTAATTGTAGACTGCAATCAAATTGTTGCGATTCGTAAAGTAGCAGTAGCTTAATAAAAATAGAGAGGGTACATCCTATTTGGAACTACCCTCTCTTTTACATAAAAAAACTCTGTCCATTTTTTAATGTGACAGAGTTTCATGCTTACAATCTGGGCATTTCCCATATATTTCAAACTTATGATTTTCAATTTCATAGTCGGGTAGCTTTTCTCCTAGCATTTCCATCGGACAAAGGTTGAGCTCTTTAACATTGCCACAATCCATACAAATAAAATGATGGTGATGATGTGCGGATTCACAGTGCATTCGGAAATTACGTTCTCCAGATAGCTCTGTTTCCTCTAAAATCCCTAGCTTCACAAATGTAGCAAGGTTACGATAAATGGTATCAAAGCTCATCCCCGGAAAATCTTTTTTTAATACATCCAATAAATCACGGGCTGTTAGATATTTATCTGTTGCAGCAAACATATCTAATATTAACTCCCGCTTATCCGTTTTTTTATAACCATTTTCTTTTAAAATTTCCCACGCTCTTGAAACATTCATTGTGCTACCTCCCCTTGCTTCGCAGCCATTTTAAATGCTACTTTTTTTCCAAGGATCACAAGTAGCAATATTAAAATCGAAGTGACAACAATCGTACCTCCTGGCGCTAAATCTAAATAAAATGCACTAATCAGACCGATTAAAACTGCCGTTTCTCCAAACACAATAGCATAAAAGATAGTTTGCTTAAAGCCTTTTGCCAATCGCATTGCAGCTGCTACAGGTAACGTCATTAATGATGATACAAGTAAAATACCTACAATGCGCATACTTGCAGCAATAACAAGAGCCGTCACAATCATAAACAATAGATGCACCCAGCGTGCTGGAAGGCCGCTTGCTTTTGCATATTCTTCATCAAAGGATAGAACGAATAATTCTTTAAAAAATAAAAACAAAAAGAGGATAACTACTGCAGCAATTCCAATCACCACCCATAGATCTTGGCGTGATACGGCAGATACTGAGCCAAACAGATAACTCATTAAATCTGTGCTAAAGCCGCTGGCAAGCGATATAAAGATAGCGCTTATGCCTATGCCGCCTGACATAATGATCGGTATAGCTAGCTCCTCATAGTGCTTATATAAACGTCTTAGACGCTCAATTAATATAGAACCACTAACAGATGCTAAAATTCCTAGATAAATAGGGTTAAGCAAAGCGAAGGCGGTCACAGATTGGCTAATATATAAGCTCCCTGCTATTCCAGCAAGTGTGACATGTGATAAAGCATCCGCAATCAGCGATAACCTTCTTACTACAATAAACACGCCTAATAGAGGGGCAAGTATGCCTATTAATAATCCAGAGAAAAAGGCATTTTGTAAAAATTCATAATGTAAAATTGCTTCAATCATTGTGCCTTCTCCTTTTAATGAATCTTTCTCACAGAATGGCCATACCAAGCATCTAGCGCACCCTGTGAAATATTATCAAATTCATTTTTGTAGCCATGGAAGTGAATGGTTTGATTTAAACAAGCCACATGGCTAATGCGATTAGATACGGTATCGACATCATGTGTGACAAGAATCATTGTAATTCCCTGTTCCCGATTTAATTTCGCCAGCATATCATAAAATGACTGCACGTTCTCGTGATCAATACCAACAGTCGGTTCATCTAAAATAAGTAATTGGGGATCACTGACTAAAGCTCTCGCAATAAAAACTCGTTGTTGTTGTCCACCTGATAATTCACCAATATTACGATGTTCAAATGCATCCATACCAACTGCCTTTAATGCGTCTTGAACCTTTCCTTTAGCTTCTCGTCCAGGTCTTTTAAAAAGCCCTAATTTTTTCGTTAATCCACTTTTCACGACCTCTTGCACGGTTGCTGGAAACCCTGAATTAAAGGCATTGGATTTTTGCGAAACATAACCGATCCATTCTCGATGTTTAAAAGTTGCACTTGGTTCACCAAAAAGCTTTATTTCTCCTGAAAGAGGCTTTAATAAACCTAAAAGGATTTTTAATAATGTTGATTTACCCGAACCGTTTGGGCCGAGTAGCGCTAAAAAATCGCCCTCTTCTACACGAAAGGAAATATTTTTTAAAACTTGTGTATAGTCATATTGAAATGACACATTTTCAATGTCAATTAATGTTGTTTTCATGCATGATCGCTTCTTTCTAATTCAAAATCATTACGATTTACAAGTTGTAAGTATATAGGAAAGTGCAGTTTTTGTAAAGAAAAGAAGATAGCTACTTTTTGAATGAGAAAATGGCGACCGTTTAAATCATTACATCAACCATATTATAAAGGAGGATTGACTTTGAGTATTCAATTTTTACAGCAATTGGCACAAAGCACGGATAAGGAAATTGTCGCGATTGCTCGTGAAGAGGGTTTTGACATTACAACTTCTGAAGTAAAAAAACTTCGGCCTTATTTGGAGCAATTCTCATTTTCCTGGCTTTTTTTAGGCATCCCTAAAGATATTTTAGTCGAAGTGGAGGCTGTTTTAGGAAGAAAGCGCTCTCGTCAGCTAATCGCACTTTTTACAAAATAACGTAATAAGGCCCAACATCAGCACAGTGGCTGGATGTTGGGCTTCTTTTTTAGGCTTTTAAAGCCTCGATAAGCTCAGGCTTAAATGTACTACTTCTCAACATATCAATTTCAGCTTTATATGGAGCTGATTTTGATTTGGCATCACTAGTAAGTGGTACGAATGGTGTTTCTAAAATTTTAGGAATCGCCATTAATTGTGGATGGTGAACCACATAGTTCAAGGCATCAAAACCAATGTGACCAAAACCGATATTTTCGTGACGGTCTTTAGCAGCGCCTCGCACATTTTTTGAATCATTAATGTGCAAAACTTTGATGCGATCAACACCTATTAATTTATCAAATTCGTTGAGAACACCATCGAAATCCTCGACAATGTTATAGCCAGCATCATGTGTATGACAAGTATCAAAACATACAGAAAGACGCTCGTTATGAGTGACACCATCTATGATTTTCGCTAACTCTTCGAAGGAACGACCACATTCTGTTCCTTTCCCTGCCATCGTTTCTAATGCAATTTGGACGGGGTAATCTTGCGACAATACTTCATTTAAGCCTTCAATAATTTTGGCAATCCCTGCATCTGCCCCAGCACCTACATGTGCACCAGGATGCAAGACAATTTGTCCTGCCTCTAATGCTGCTGTACGTTCAATTTCTGACTGTAAAAAATCTACCCCAAGACGAAACGTTTCTGGTTTTTCCGTATTGCCAATATTGATGATATAGGGAGCATGAACAACAATATTAGTCATGCCATGCTCTTTCATATGAAGGAGTCCATTCATAATGTTCAAATCGGCAATCGACTTCCGACGTGTATTTTGCGGCGCTCCTGTATAGATCATAAATGTATTAGCTCCGTACGATAATGCCTCTTTACTAGAGCCAAGTAACATTTCCTTCCCACTCATCGAAACATGTGAGCCAAGTAGCATGTAAAAAGCCCCCTTATTTTTTTCCTCTCGCTTTTAAGCGACGTTCACGTTTTTTAATTTTTTCCATTTCCCATTTCATATTACGCTTATAGCCTGGTTTTACCTTTTTAGGTTTACGTACCAATGCCTTCGCTTTCACATCTATTTCATTCTCTTGTTTAACACGATTTTTACGAGCATGACGCTCTTTTAACTCGGACCATTCTCCATCCTTAACGTCCATTTGCACAAATGGAATACCCATTTTTTCCACACGTACTACTGCATCCTCGTCAGATGGCTCAAATAATGTAATCGCTGTTCCTTTATTACCTGCACGAGCTGTACGTCCAACACGGTGAATAAAGAATTCTAAGTCCTCAGGAATTTCATAGTTAATGACATGAGAAATTCCTTGAATATCAATTCCACGTGCCGCTAAATCTGTCGCAACAATATATTGATACTCAAGATCACGAATTTGCTTCATCATCTTCTTACGGTCACGTGGGCTTAAATCACCATGGATTTGTCCACAACGGATACCATGCTCATTTAAATAACCAGCAACATGCTCAGCCGTTTTACGTGTGTTTGTAAAAATAACAGCCAAAAATGGATTGATGCCTTCGATAACTTCTAATAAACGTTTATTACGTGATTTAGAACGAACTGGTACAAGCATAAAATCAATGCCCTCAGCCACAGGTCGTTTATCATTCATGTGAACATGGACAGGTGCGTCCATATATTTTTTTAAGAAAGGCTGTAGCTTTTCCGGGATAGTTGCTGAAAATACGAACATTTCAAGTTTCTCTGGCATTTGGGAAGCAAATCCATCAATTTCCTCAATAAAGCCCATATCGAAAGCTAAATCTGCTTCATCAACAACTAGAATTGGTGCCGTATGCACAAATAACGCTTGTGCTGAAACAAGGTCACGAATACGGCCAGGTGTTCCAACAACAATTTGAGGTTGCGTTTTTAACTTATCAATAGAGCGTTGTTTGTCCGTACCCCCAATAAAAAGTTTTGCCTGTATGGCAGTTCCTTCTATTAATTGATTTAAAGCATCATAAATTTGCTGTGCAAGCTCACGTGTAGGAGAAGTAATAACGGCCTGTACTTCCTGTTTCTCTACATCAATACGTTGAACAATCGGAATTAAAAAACTATGTGTTTTCCCTGTTCCTGTATGTGCCTGTCCAATGGCACTCTTCCCTTTTAGTAATAATGGAATAATTTCTTTTTGAATTGGTGTCGGTTCTGTAAAGCCAAGTTCTGCAATGGCGTCCTGCAAAAATGGCTGAAAATTATAATCAGTATATTTTGACATCATTCGTTCCTCCTAACATCTTTTTTCATTGTACCATGATTCGAACTTTAAGGTATATTTACATCCTATTCTTACAAGCATAAACATAATTTTATCGTTTTATGATCACCGTAACAAAGCCCTTATCAAAGGTACTTGAAATACGAAGAATATGCAATCAAAAAAGCGCTGTATCAATACTCGAAAAAGCTGGGTATATGTAAATTTTATGTCAATTTATAGGGAGCTAATGATTAGCATTATTCCCACATGTTATGATGGGGCTGTAACATATTATAGGAGGTTGATAGATCATGAAAGCAGCAAGATGGTATAAAGCAAAAGACATCCGTGTAGAAAATATTGAAGAACCAGTCATTGCACCTGGCAAAGTAAAAATTAAAGTACATTGGACAGGAATTTGTGGGAGTGATTTACATGAATACGCAGCTGGTCCAATCTTTATTCCTGTAGAGCAACCTCACTATGTAAGTAAAGATATCGCACCAATTGTCATGGGACATGAATTCTCAGGTGAAGTAGTAGAAATTGGTGATGCTGTAACATCGGTAAAAGTGGGAGATCCTGTCGTAGTTGAACCGATTCTATCTTGTGGCGAATGTGCTGCTTGTAAAAAAGGTAAGTATAATATTTGTAAGCATTTAGGCTTCCACGGTCTTTCAGGCGGTGGCGGAGGATTCTCTGAATATACAATGGTAGACGAAAAACTGGTTCACAAAATGCCAGAAGGACTATCCTACGAGCAAGGCGCATTGGTCGAGCCAGCGGCGGTAGCCCTACATGCAGTACGCCAAAGCAAATTAAAAGCAGGCGATAAGGCAGCAGTCTTTGGAACAGGTCCAATCGGGCTCCTTGTTATTGAAGCATTACGTGCAGCAGGAGCGTCCGAAATATATGCAGTAGAGCTTTCAGCAGAGCGTGCCGCTAAAGCATTAGAACTTGGTGCTACAGCAGTTATTAATCCTAAAGATGAGGATGCCGTAGCTCGTCTACATGAATTAACGAATGGTGGCGTTGATGTAGCATTTGAAGTAACAGGCGTTCCAGTCGTATTACAGCAAGCGATAGATTCTACAACATTTGAAGGTGAAACAATTATTGTTTCTATTTGGGAAACTGACGCCTCAATTCTGCCCAACAATATCGTACTAACAGAGCGTTCTGTTAAAGGAATTATTGCTTATCGCGATATTTTCCCAGCGGTGATGGAATTAATGAAGCAGGGCTACTTCCCTGCTGATAAACTAGTGACGAAACGTATCGCTCTTGAGGAAGTCGTAACAGAGGGCTTCGAGGCATTAATGAAAGAGAGAAATCATATTAAAATCCTTGTAAATTCACAAGCTTAATATATAGAGAGACAGGTAGAGAACCCCTCTACCTGTTTTTTAATCCTGAGCTATACCCATCTTTTCCCTAATTTCTAGATTCGCCATAAGGAAGTTCACCTTATCTTCTCCAAATACACCTAATGTCCGTTTATCTATATTAGCCTCTATAATTATATTAATTTCCTCCTTTGAAAGACCACTTGCTTGGGCAATTCGATCCACTTGTATTTGTGCCGCCTTCACACTAATATGCGGGTCCAAACCTGAGCCTGAGGCAGTCATTAAATCAGAAGGTATATTTTGTCGTTGTACAGATGGATTTGCAAGTAGAAACTTCTCGATATCCGCTTCTATCCGTTTCCTCAATTCTGGATTGGTTGGTGCATAGTTAAATGTTCCTGAGCTAACACCACTGTAGTTCACTTGTCCTTTGTCATCTGGTAACGTATCCTCTTTCGTATAAACATTATAGTTAACAGATGAAACCCGCCCCCAGAAATATTCTGGAGCAGTAAAATTTTGACCGATTAATTCAGAACCAACCGCTTGACCGTCCATTTCTAGTAAACTGCCATTTGCTTTTTGATGAAACATCCCTTGGGCTAAAGCTGTCACGGCAAACGGGTATATTAAACCACATATAATGAACATGGTGATTGTTATAAGTAATGCCTGCTTAGAGCTATCAAAAATTTTTCGCATATAGCTTCCTCCCTATAGTCCAACTATACGAAATAATGGTCCTACTAGTAGATCAATGATTTTAATGCCAATAAACGGGGCTATTATTCCGCCAACACCGTACACAAGCAAATTTTTATTCAATAATTTTGCGGCACTCATTGGCTTATACTTAACACCTCTCATGGCGATTGGAATTAGCAATGGAATAATGACCGCATTAAAAATCAAGGCAGAAATAATGGCACTAGTAGGTGAATTGAGATTCATAATATTTAATGCTTGCATCTCAGGTACAGCAACCATTAGCAAAGCTGGAATAATAGCAAAATATTTTGCGATATCGTTTGCAATACTAAATGTAGTTAAAGCACCGCGAGTCATTAGCAACTGCTTGCCAATTTCGACAACTTCAATAATTTTAGTTGGATTTGAATCTAAATCAACCATATTCGCAGCTTCCTTCGCTGCATTTGTTCCTGAATTCATGGCAAGCCCTACATTCGCCTGTGCCAGTGCTGGCGCATCATTCGTACCATCGCCAGTCATCGCTACAACTTTACCTTGTGCTTGCTCGTCTTTTATCACTTGAATTTTATCTTCTGGCTTACTTTCTGCAATAAAGCTATCTACGCCCGCTTCCTTTGCGATTGCTGCTGCAGTAAGTGGATTATCACCCGTACACATAATCGTTTTAATGCCCATTGCACGAAGTTGATCAAAGCGTTCCTTCAGACCAGCCTTGACGACATCCTTTAAATAAATGACCCCTAAAATTTTATCGTTTAACGCTACTAACAGTGGTGTCCCTCCAACAGAAGACACTTGTTGAACCAATTGATCCAAATTGCTAGGAATGCTATGTCCTGCTTTCATACATTCTTTTTTTATCGTATCAGAGGCTCCCTTTCGAACTTTAGTGCCATCGACTGAATCTAAACCACTCATTCGTGTCTGTGCGGTAAATGGAATATGCTCACTTGACTTAATAATTGTTTCTTCACCGTCCGTATTTACCCCTAATTCACAGGCCAATGATAAAATAGATTTCCCCTCTGGTGTATCATCGGTTAGAGAACTAAGCCATGCAGCTCGAATTAAATCCTTACTTTCCACCCCTGTTACTGGTAAAAACTCAGCCGCCATGCGATTTCCATACGTGATCGTGCCAGTTTTATCTAAGATTAATGTATCCACATCTCCACATGCCTCTACCGCTCTACCAGACATTGCTATAACATTAAATTGGGTGACTCTATCCATCCCTGCAATACCGATCGCTGACAATAAACCACCAATCGTCGTTGGTATTAAACAAACTGTCAGGGCAATTAACGTAGCGATAGAAATCGGCACATGTAAATATATTGTCATTGGATAGAGTGACACGACAACTAATAGGAAGATAATCGTTAAACTTACGAGAAGCGTATTGAGTGCTATTTCATTTGGTGTTTTCTTTCGGCTAGCTCCTTCAATAAGCGTTATCATTTTATCTAGAAATGATTCACCAGGCATGGATGTAATTTCAATTATCAGCCAATCACTTGTAACCATCGTCCCTCCGGTAACTGACGAAAAATCGCCTCCCCGTTCCTTCACTACAGGAGCAGATTCACCTGTAATTGCGGATTCATCTACAGTAGCAATTCCGTCAATAACTTCACCATCATTAGGAATGATCTCTCCCGCTTGAACTAACACGATATCGCCTTTTTTTAATTCATGTGCCAGTTTATAAATTTCAGAGCCATCATTAAGCAAAACACGTGCCTGTGTCACTGTCTTTGTTTTTTTTAAAGTTTGAACCTGTGCTTTCCCTCTTCCTTCTGCAATCGACTCTGCAAAGTTTGCAAATAGAATCGTAACAAAAAGGATAATCGCTACAATCCCATTGTATAATCGTGCATGTTCTCCACCATCGTTACCAAACAGATTTGGAAAAAGAACTAATAGTAACACAAACAAAAATCCTACCTCTACGACAAACATAACAGGGTTTTTCAGCATATATATGGGGCTAAATTTCTTAAAAGCATCTATTAACGCTTTTTTTAGTATGACACCAGTCATCAAACTATTTCTTGCTGTTTCCATATGTGTCTCTCCTCATTAAGAATAAAGTTGTAAATGCTCTGTAATCGGACCCAGTGCTAAAGCAGGTAAAAATGTCAGCGCACCAATCATCAACACGATAGCAACGAGTAAAAAAGTAAAGGTAGTCGTATCCGTTTTTAATGTTCCTAGTGAATCGTTATGCCTTACTTTAGTAGCAAGTAAAGAGGCAATAGCTAATTGAATGATGATGGTTACATAACGACCAAAGAACATAGCCAATCCTGTTGTTACATTCCAAAAAGTTGAATTATCCGCTAACCCTTCGAAGCCAGAGCCATTGTTAGCAGAGGCAGAGGCGAATTCATATAGAACTTGTGATAATCCATGTGCCCCTGGATTCGTTATTCCAGCTATCCCAGATGGTGTTGCAACCGCAAGCGCTGAAAAGAGCAAAATAATAGCAGGATGAATGAGAATACAAAGAGCAATTAATTTCATTTCTTTTTCTTCAATTTTTTTACCTAAAAACTGTGGAGATCGACCAATCATTAAACAGGCAATGAAAATGGTCAGCAAAACATACATCATCATGTTCATCAGCCCAACGCCTTTACCTCCGAATACAACATTGAGCATCATATTAAACATAGGTACAAGACCACCAAGTGGCGTTAATGTATCATGCATATTGTTAATGGACCCAGTAGTAAATGCAGTCGTAACAGTTGTAAATAATGCTGATTGTGCTACCCCAAAGCGCATTTCTTTTCCTTCCATACTTCCAAGCTCCTGTGTAATGCCGAGTTCACTAATGAATGGATTACCTGCCTTCTCTGCTATGTACACAGTCACTAATCCTACGAGGAACAATATACTCATCGCTGAAAAAATAGCCAGCCCTTGTTTGCCAAAAATAGTGTTCTTTTTTCTGGAGGCAACCATTAGACTAAACGCGACGACACATGCCCCTGGTAATAGCATCATAGATAACATCTCTACTATATTGGAAAGAACAGTTGGATTTTCAAAGGGTGTTGTTGAATTTGCTCCGTTAAAACCGCCACCATTTGTCCCTATATGTTTAATAGATTCAAGAGAAGCAATCGGCCCAAGTGCAATATCTTGTAATTTCCCCTCAATTGTTTGTACGGTTTGATTGCCATTTAAGGTTTGTGGTGATCCTTGAGAAACTAAAATAAGAGCCACAACAATGGAAAAAGGCATTAAAATACGAGTAATAACACGAACAAAATCGACAAAAAAATTCCCTATTGTATCTGTTTTAGCCACTAATCTACGACAGAAAGCCATACAAGCTGCATAGCCAGTAGCTGCTGATGTAAACATCATAAAAGTAATGACTAGCATCTGTGATAAATAGCTGAGTCCAGATTCACCACTATAATGCTGAAGATTTGTATTCGTTATAAATGAAATTATCGTGTTAAACGAAAGGGTAGCTTCCATATTGTTGATATTATTTGGATTTAAAAATAATAATGCTTGAATGCGTAGTATGATATATCCTACAAACACCATCATGGCATTTGAAACAATTAATGAAAGGACATATTCTTTGCCCGTCATATCAGCTCGTTTAATGCCGCAAACTTTATAAATGGCTGCGTCGACTTTATCTAATAGAGGATCAAGCCATGTTTTTTGTTGTAATGTAACCCGATATAAATAATGTCCCGTTAAGATAACGAGCGGTAAATAAATTATCAAGACGATGGCTATTTGCCACATAGTGTGTCCCCCCTGCCTTTAATCATTTTCTGGGTAAAGTAATGCATGCCCTAAATAACCAAATAGAAATACTAGTACTACTCCCATAAAAATCCACAAATTGACTTCCTCCTCGTTACTTTTCTATTAGTTTGTAGCACCATATTGTTAACGCCAACACACATGCAAAGCTTATGATCAGTAAGCCCATCATAAAAAAATCCATCAATCGTAACACCCCTTCTCCTTAAGGATGCTCTCATCATACTGACTTTGAAATTAATGTAGTGTTAGGAAATCCTTTTTTCTATTAAGAAAGGATAAAGAAGCAAAATCTTTACACTTTCTTAATGGAAGTTAACGCTATAATACAAATGAGGTGAAAGAGGATGGAAAATATACGTCCCACTCCAGAGATGTTTCTTGCGAGGCTTCAACAGGAGGAGCAATCTATAGGGAAATTAAAAATCTTTCTCGGCTATGCTGCAGGGGTAGGTAAAACTTATGCCATGTTAGATGCGGCACATCAGGCACAAAAACTCGGTAAAGATGTAGTAGTTGGCTATGTGGAACCGCATCCTCGTCCAGAAACGTTAGCATTACTTGAAGGACTTGAGCAAATTCCTACAAAGAAAATAACCTATAAGGGAAAAATATTTCAGGAATTAGATATAGATGCCGTATTGCAGCGCCAACCAGAAATTGTTCTGATTGATGAATTGGCCCATTCTAATGTGCCAACCATGCGGCATAAGAAACGGTTTGGAGATGTTGAAGAACTACTTGCTAAAGGGATTCATGTTTTTACAACTGTAAATATTCAACATATTGAGAGTCTTCATGATTTAGTGGAAGAAATCACTGAGATTAAAGTGCGGGAGCGTATCCCTGATTATTTAATCGATCAAGCCGCACAAATAAAGGTTGTCGATATTGAACCAGACGAATTAATTCAACGGCTGCAAAATGGGAAGGTATATGTCAAACAACAGGCAGAGAAAGCTTTGCATTCATTTTTCCGTAAGCAAAATTTAGTATCGCTACGGGAAATTGCATTACGGCGAACAGCCGATACCATCAACTATCAACAATTAAACAGTAATGAATCTGTCAGAAACTATGTACAAATTGAAGAACACTTACTTGTAGGTATCAGTAGTTCTCCTACAAATGCAAAGGTGATTCGGACTACTGCAAGACTTGCCCAAGCATTGCATGGCAAATTTACCGCTCTTTATGTTCAAAACATGCAGGCGCATGAAAGAAATCATGCTGATTCTGAACGCCTACAACAACATATCAAGCTTGTTGAACAGCTTGGCGGCCATGTTGTCATTGTTCAAGAGGATGACGTAGCTGCTGCCCTTGCCAACTATGCTCAAATTAGTGGTGTTACTAAACTTGTCATCGGTCGATCAAGCATAAGAAAAAAATGGTGGCAGCCAAACACGAAAATTAGTGATCGCCTGAATGAATATGTGCCGAATTTATCTATACACATAGTACCCGATCAAGAAAATGAACAATTCTACTTTCCTAGTATCAAAAATAAACTAGCATTTGAATGGCTGGATCTATTTAAAATGTTGATCGTATTTAGCGTAATATCCATAGTCGGCCTATATTTATATTCCATTGATATTAGCGAGCCAAATATTATAACCATTTATATTCTAGGTGTTCTCATTCTTGCTATTTGGTCTTCAGGATGGCTAATGAGCATTATTAGTTCCATCGTTGCTGTGTTACTTTTTAATTATTTTTTTACAGAGCCACGGTTTTCATTTGATGCGTATCATCGTGATTATCCTATGACTTTTTTTATCATGTTTCTCTCTGGAGTAATTACTAGTAGCTTAACGAAAAAGATCAAGGCGCAAACGATTATAGCTATACGGAAGTCTTATCGAATGGAAGTACTACTTGAAACAAATCGTAGACTGCAACACGCAAAGTCTATTGAGGAGATTATTACGGAAGGCATGACTCAAATTGTCAAATTAGTAGAAAAACCTGTGCAATTTTTTGAAATAGACAATCAGGTAATTGGGAAATCTACTTTTTTTCGTACGGACAAAATTTCTACAATTGAAAATCAAAAAATAGCTACGCTTTTTAATAACCCAAACGAGCATGGCGTTGTGAGCTGGGTGACGAATAATAAGCATGTAGCTGGTGTATCCACAGATATATTTCCTGAGGTGAATGCTTACTATATACCGGTTATTTCTAATGGAACTGTGAAAGGGGTTATAGGTATTGCACTGTCTAAACTATCGCCACTTCCTGCATTTGAACGCAATATTTTGCATGCCATCATTAATGATTTTTCATTCGCAATGGATAAATGGTATTTACAGAAGCTTCACGAAGAAGTAGCGCGAGAGGCTGAAATGGAACAGATGCGGGCTAACCTTTTACGGGCAGTGTCTCATGACCTTCGAACACCGCTCACTGCAATTTCTGGTAATGCGGATATCTTACTAAACAACGCACCTCTAATACCCGATAGTGAAAAAAATAAATTGTATGAGGATATTTTTAATAATTCGAAATGGCTTGTACAAATGGTTGAAAACCTACTAGCAGTTTCTAAGCTAGAGGATGGACAATTTGCTTTAGAAATGCAATTAGAATTAGTAGAGGATATTATTCAAGAGGCTCTTTCCCATGTGGTTAACCAAAATAGCTCGCATACAATATCCTATCAAATAGAACCAGAATTTTTATTAAGCCTCATGGATGCGAGATTGATCATACAGGTTTTCATTAATATCATTGATAATGCATTGACCTACACACCCCCAGGTAGTGACATTACTATTTTGGTGAAGGAATGTGATGGTGTAGTAAACTTCAGTATTTCAGATAATGGACCAGGAATTGATGATTCCTTAAAGACTAGCTTGTTTGAACCGTTTACGACTGGCAAGGTACAACGCAGTGATAGTAGACGTGGGCTCGGTTTAGGCTTAGCCCTGTGTCAAACAATTTTAAAACTACATGGTAGTCACATCACTGTTACAGATAATAAACCTGAAGGAACAATTTTTAACTTTTCACTGAAAAAGGAGTAAAAAATTTGATAAATAAACGAATTCTAGTAGTAGAAGATGATGTGGCCATTGCCAATTTAATAAAAATGACATTAGCTACCCAGCAGTATGAATTCGACATTGCCCAAGATGGGAATCGTGCACTTCAAAAGGCCATTACCATGAAACCAGATGTTTATATTTTGGATTTAGGACTACCAGACATAGATGGTGTAGAGCTTATTACAAAAATTAGAAGCTGGACTCAAACGCCCATTATTGTCGTCAGTGCCCGCGGGGAAGAATATGATAAGATTAACGCCTTGGATGCAGGTGCAGATGATTATGTCACGAAGCCATTCAGTGTGGAAGAATTATTAGCAAGAATACGTGTTGCTTTGAGGAGAGCAGCCTATGAACATCCACCAGAACAGGAAAATTCAATTTTTACCAATGGTTATCTTCAAATTAATTATGTAGATCAAACAGTATTAGTAAGTGGCAAAGAAATACATGTCACGCCTATTGAATATAAACTTTTAGTTGTTTTATCCAAGCATGTTGGGAAAGTTCTAACGCATAATTTTATTTTAAAGGAAATCTGGCACAATGCTCTACAATCAGATATTCCAAGTTTACGGGTGTTTATGGCGACACTTCGAAAAAAAATAGAAGCTGATCCAGCACAGCCTAAACTGATACAGACACATGTGCGGGTCGGTTATCGAATGCTTCGCTATCATGAAGATGAATAAGATAAGAGGATCGTAGCAGAAGGCTTAGTTGCACTTCTGCTCTTTCATTGATGAATTCGCCTTAGAAATTATCGCACCCTCCCATGAGCCTCTGCATATCATAGCTATAATCAGGTATGTCATCAATGAAAAACAAGTAGAAAGGAGATCATTATGGTATTTCGACCACCTTATCCATACCCTATGTATCCCGGTGGCATGAGAATGCCCATGCCAACACCACCACAGATGTCACCGCAGTCCTTTTTCCCGCCTGGAGGCTTCCCTGCTCAACCACGAATTCCAGGCGGCTTTCCAATGGCAAATGGAATAGGTTCCTTCGGAGGACAAATGCCGATGCCACCTGTGCAAGAACCATCTAAAATCGGTTCATTCTTACAACAAGCAAACAGTTTATTTAATTCCGCTAAAACTTATACCCCTTATATTCAACAAGCGATGCCAATGGTTAAAAATATACCGTCCTTATTAAAATTATATAAAGGATTCCAAGGACTACCTTCGACGGGAGGCGGAGCGGCTGGCGCTGATCGTGCAGGCAGTGAAAGCAAGGCTGCTACAGGAGCTAAGCGATCGGCAAGACAAAGTACATCCGCATCATTTTCGCCTCCTGAACCAATCCCATCTAAACCACGTATTTTCCAGCCACCAATGTAAATGAACGTTTCTTTGTATTCGCCGCCCCTGTCCGTTATAATGTAGATAGGTAAAGCTTGAAAGGAGTCACAACCATGCAAGTATTAAAAATTAATCCACGTGGCTATTGCTACGGTGTTGTTGATGCGATGGTCATCGCACGAAACGCCGCACTTGATAAAACATTACCAAGACCTATCTACATTCTAGGAATGATTGTCCATAATAAACATGTCACAGACGCGTTCGAAGAAGATGGTATCATCACTTTAGACGGCGATAATCGCTTAGAAATTATCGAACAAGTTGAATCTGGTACTGTGATTTTCACAGCACATGGTGTCTCACCTGAAATTCGTGAAATTGCGAAGCGTAAAGGCCTAGTGTCCATTGATGCTACATGTCCTGATGTAACTGTTACTCACGATTTAATTCGTGAAAAATCTGCAGAAGGCTATGATATTATTTATATTGGGAAAAAAGGACATCCGGAACCTGAGGGTGCCATTGGCGTTGCACCTGATCATGTCCATTTAGTTCAATCTTCCAATGATATTGATGTGTTAAACTTAACGAATGATAAATTGCTTGTCACAAATCAAACGACAATGAGCCAATGGGATGTCGCCCATTTAATGGATAGTTTAAAAGAAAAATTCCCTCATATTGAGGTACACAAAGAGATTTGTTTAGCTACTCAGGTCCGTCAAGAAGCTGTCGCTAAGCAGGCAGGAGAAGCGGAACTATTGATTGTTGTAGGTGACCCTAAATCGAATAACTCCAATCGTTTAACGCAAGTTTCTGTTGAAATCGCTGGGACACCTTCCTATCGTATCGCGGACGTTTCAGAGCTTAAAATAGATTGGTTAAAAGGCATTAATAAAGTTGCCGTGACTGCAGGTGCTTCAACACCAACACCTATTGTCAAAGAGGTCATTGCCTTCTTGGATCAATTTGAAGAAAATGATCCATCGACACACGTTATCAAACGTACAGTGACATTAGATAAAATTTTACCGAAGATTAAAACACCTACACCTGTCGATAAAATTATGCCCCATTGATTACAATAAAAAAATCCTGATTGTCATGATGACAATCAGGATTTTTTTCTTTATTTACTAAAATAATAGTTTATCGGACGACCAATTCCACCATAATGGACATCCATCGTAATTTTCTCTTGTTTCTCTAAATAATCTAAATATCTTCTAGCTGTCACACGAGCAATACCAACGCCACTTGCAACTTCTTCTGCCGATGCACCATCTACCGATTGCAAAAAGTGCACCACTTTTTCCAGCGTTGTACGGTTAAAGCCTTTCGGAAGGTTTTTTTCTGTTTGTAATAAGGTAGACTGTTCTAAAGGGCTTTGTCCATCACGATAATGGAATAGCTGATCCAATTCACCTTGTGTCAGCTCGCGTTCCGTTTGTGTTTGTTTTTTAAAGCGTAAATAATTTTCAAGTGTTCCTTTGACACGTTCAAACGAAAAGGGCTTCATAATATAATCAAAGACACCTAGATGCAATACTTGTTTCACCGTGTCCATATCATTCGCAGCCGTGACAGTGATAACATCTACTGGTAAGTCCAGCTCGCGAATTTTATGTAAACTAGTGATGCCATCTTGCTCCGGCATAAAAATATCCATAAATACTAAGTCAGGCTGATGTTGACGAATTTGCGTCACGCCATCTAAACCATTGGATGCTTGTCCAATCACCTGAAAGTGATCTACCTTTTCAATAAATTGACGATTCACCTCACGCACCATTGGATCATCCTCAATTAATAACACTTTGATTTGTACCATTATCAGCCCTCCATTCCAAAATTAATGCTTATGCATAGTAAAATGTTAGTAAAAAACTAGTCCCTTTATTTGGTTCACTGATGACTTCAATATCACCTTGTCCTTTTTCAACAATCTCTTTTATTAAAAATAGTCCTATTCCTCTGTAATTTTTCTCTTTTGTAGAATAGCCATTGTCAAAAATATGACTCTTGATCTCATCTGTCATGCCAACGCCGTTATCTGTGACAAGAATGGCTAAGACATCCTCGTCTTCATCGACAGAAACATGAATAACCTTTTCCTCCCCTTGTGTATCCCTTAATGCATCAAAAGCATTTTCTATTAAATTCCCAAATAGAATGACGAAATCATGATGATCTAAATTTGGTGGAAAAGATGTTAAGCGACTTTCACGGTCAATTTCCAGTCGGATTCCTTGTTCTTTAGCATAGGAAATTTTACTAAGTAATAGCCCTGATATATTTTCATTTTTAATACGTTCATTTAAAAAGTTTGTAATTTCATCGTGTTCTTCCTTTACCTGCGTTAAGTAGGATAAAGCCTGATCATGATGTCCAAGTTGTAAAAGTCCGGCTATCGTATGCAGTTTATTTTTATGCTCATGTGTTTGAACACGAAGCGCTTGGACAAATGCTCGTACCCCAGTCAGTTCTTCAGCAAGCTTTTTCACTTCTGTACGATCTTTAAACATGGCCACTGCTCCAACAGTTTCTCCACTAACCTGTATGGGAATGCGATTACTCATAATACTATGATCATTTATATACAACTCTCGGTTAAATAGTGGCTGATCAAGCTCCAAAATTTCAGGTAGTCTTGTATCTGGTAAGACGTGAAAAATTTTCTGACCAATCAAATTAGGTGGTTTTTCGTCAACCCCAAGTATTTCGCAGGCCTTCTCATTAAAAATGGTAATAGTCAAATCATTATCGATTGCAATAATGCCCTCATGCATCGCATTAAAGGTCTCTGTTCGTTCTACATACATTTTGGCAATTTCATGGGGCTCTAATCCAAACATTTGCTTTTTCATATGAAGCCCTAATGTTCGCGCACCCCATATGCTAAATATTAAAGATAATAGTAAAGTAATGATCAGCTCAGTTTGCATCGATTGCAGTAATTCCGCCACCGTCAACACACTATATCCAACAACCGTAACACCTATTTGTTGTCCTTGACTGTTCATGATTGGTACAAACGCGCGAACCATGTTGCCATGCTCCCCATGCGCAATTGACGTATAGTAATGCTCGGAAAAAGCAGCGTTTAAATCGGCCGATTGCGAAATGCTACCCAGCTCCGCTCTATTGGGGTGAGAATACTTCTGTCTTCTCATATCCAAAACAACTATATATTGAGCCCCATTTATATCTCGGATTTCTTCTACTACAGGGTTAATATGTTGGATGGCCATTTCAATGTTTTCGTGGGCAATATTGGTTTTGATTTCAGGAAGCTGCGAGACTGTTTTGGCTACTAGTAATGCTTGTTCACTAAGCTTGCTCTTTTGTTCATTCATCACATATCCCAATAAAAAAGTACCACCAATGCTAAAGGAAAGCATAAGAATAAAAAAAGTCAGCGACATAATTTTTCTTTGCATCGATAACTTCTGAAATTTCAAGATTATCGCCTCCCCCCTACTATATTTTAGCTTACTCCATATGTTAGAATAACAAAAACAATAGAAAATACGAATAAATTGGGTGTATTCAATGAAAAAATTTATTATTGGAACGATTGTAACTGTCTTGCTTTTAGTGATCACCATTAGTGTTCAACAAGGTTTACTTTTCGCGAACCCGCTTCCCTACGATGACGAGCAAAAGGGATTAGACACACAAATTACCATCCATTTAAGTCATGTAGTAGCTGAAAATACGCCAAAAGGACAGGCTGCCAATAAATTCGCTGAATTAGTAGAAGAAAAGACGAAAGGCAAAGTCAAAGTGCATGTTTACTCCAACTCCTCTTTATTTAATGATGAAAATGAGTTTCAGGCTTTGCAAAAGGGAGAAGTCGAAATGATTATCCCGACCTTTTCTAAGATGACAACCTATGTGCCAAATTGGCAAGTTCTTGATTTACCGTTCCTGTTTAATACAAATGAAGAGGTACAAGAAGTTCTGACAGGAACGATTGGTGATCAATTATTAAATGAGCTAGAACCTATTCATATTAAAGGATTGGGCTTTTGGTACAACGGCTTTAAGCACCTAACCTCTGTGGATCACCCTATTCATACATTTGAAGATTTACAGGGTTTACGCATTCGCACAATGCCTAGTAAAACATTGGAAAAACAATTTGAAGTTTTGAAAGCAACGCCTATTCCGATTTCATTTAGTGAGGTTTATACAGATTTAGAGAAACACGCCATTGATGCGCAGGAAAATACAGCCTCTAATATTTACTCAAAAGGTTTCTACAAAGTTCAAAAACATATGACCATTACACAGCATGGTATTTTAGGCTATGCGGTATTAATGAATGAAAGCTTTTGGGATTCCTTACCCGCGAAAATTCAACATCAATTGGTGGAGGCTATGAGGGAAACAACAGATTGGCAGTTTGAACAGGCTGCCCGTATGAATGAGCAAGATATGTTAAAGCTTAAACAGCAAGATGATTTTGATGTTTCTACCATGAGTCTTAAGGAAAGACAGCGCTTTAAGGAGCAGCTCTCCCCTGTCTATGATTTTTATAAAACCCAAACACAAAATGATGAGATTCTAACAGAGATTAAAAAAATTGTTGCTCCATAATACTTTTGGTCATTAATGATAGATCCTTACATATCGTAAGGATCTTTTCTTTTGTATTATAATAGATTACTAAAATCCAAAACTACTATAAAACAGCCTGAAACCATTGCTAGTACTGCATTTACCAACCCTCTCATTGAAAAATGAACAAAATGAACAATAGAAACATTACGGTCATAAAAGCTATTGTCGGAAAATTTCAGCTATGATAACGACATGAAAGCGTTCACACAATCTTCATAGATGTTGTAGGGGGAGAACTAAATGCGTATAAATTTTAAAAACTTAACAGTACAAGTATTGATTGCTATTGTACTAGGGATTATAGTAGGTGCTGCGTTCCCAGAGTTCGGAGCAAAGCTAAAAATATTAGCGGATATATTTATTAAACTAATTAAAATGTTAATAGCACCCATTATCTTCTTAACGGTTGTAATTGGTATTGGGAGTATGGGTGATGTCAAAAAGGTTGGGAAAATCGGGGGAAAAGCTTTAATCTATTTTGAAATTGTTTCAACATTTGCCTTGGCGATAGGTCTTATCGTTGTCAATCTTGTAGAACCAGGTAAAGGCTTTAATACAGAAGCCGCCAACGGAGCAGATGTCTCTCAATATACAAATGCAGCGGCAGCAGAACATGGTTTGGGTACATTTATTATGCAAATTATCCCTGATAATGTTGTGGGTGCTCTCGCAAATGGTGAATTACTACCTGTCTTATTCTCAGCTGTATTATTTGGAATAGCAGCGGCGGCGATTGGTGAACCGGCTAAGCCAGTTATTAAATTTTTTGAACAAGTTGCGGATATCTTCTTTAAAATCGTTAATATGGTAATGAAAATTTCTCCTATTGGCGCATTTGGTGCCATGAGTTATACAATCGGTAACTTCGGACTCAAATCTCTAGGCAATTTAGGATTTTTAATGCTTTCCGTCTATATTACAATGTTTATTTTTATCGTTGTCATCATCGGATTCATAACACATTACTTCGGTTTTAGTATTTTTAAATTTATTAAATATATTAAGGATGAAATATTCATCGTTATTGGTACATCTTCATCTGAATCAGCTTTACCTTCCATGATGCGTAAATTAGAAAACTATGGCTGTTCTAAGCAAGTTGTGGGGCTAGTTATACCAACAGGTTATTCCTTTAACTTAGATGGAACATCCATATACTTATCGATGGCAGCTCTATTTATTGCCCAAGCTTATGGTGTGGATTTAGATATTTGGCATCAAATCACATTACTAGCCATTCTCATGCTTACATCTAAGGGGGCTGCGGGTGTAACAGGCTCTGGGTTTATTACACTTGCTGCCACATTAGCAGCATTCCCGATGATTCCTGTAGAAGGAATTGCATTACTAATCGGGGTTGACCGCTTTATGTCCGAAGCTCGAGCTGTTACAAATCTTATTGGTAATGGTGTGGCAACAGTAGTTGTTTCAAAGATGGAGAAGGAATTTGATACAGAGCAGGAAAAACGTGCTCTCTCAGGTCAAATCGCACAACCTTAAATAGTTAAAAAGGCTACTAAAAGCGAGATACTTGTCTCTCCTTAGTAGCCTTTTATATAGTCCATTTTTAGAAATTCATAGACACCACCATTTGTTGCTTGCATATAAGTATGAGCGTCTTTAAATCCTACCTTGCGATATAGCTTGATTGCTCGTAGATTAAATGTGGCGACCGATAAGGTAATCTTTTCGCATGGATAATTTACCCAGACAAAATCAATAGCATTTTTTAAAAAATCATAACCTAGGCCTTTTCCTGTAAGACTAGGTTTCATGCCTAAGCCAATCTCCATCGTTTGGTCAGCAACCGTCATCATGCTAAAATAAGCAACTAGTTCTTGTTTTTTTAACACTGCAAAAATATTTCCTCTTGTATACGGATTGAGAAATGCTTGTAAATCCTCCTGGTCAGCCCCCATATCATAGAAAGAATAGTCACCCTCATAATGCCAGTTATAAGCGATATCCTCTGCTTGCTCTTGTGTAATGGGTCGAAAACAATAGCTCAAAATTTTACCCTCCTGTAATTTTGTGAAACCTCTGGAATGACATACTCGTATACATAATGAATGGAGGTTTCTTTATGGCAATATTTACACTTCACTATCCAAAGGCCTTTAAAAGCTTTTCTGATATTCCTATTATGAATGAAAACAACGAAACTGTGTGTGTGCTTCAGAAAGTAGAGCGTTCTTCTACTGGTAAAGTTTTAAATGCCGTATTATTAGTTGCGGCACAGCAAACTTTACCCTATCGTTATGAAACACGAACAACTTTAGGTGCCCCCCTTTTTCAAGTACAATCTACTCTGTTAACGAAAGGGGTCAGTCATCAGCTCGTTATGCCAGATGGTAGCACCATACCGATTGTCCGAAAAACAGTTCAATTATTAGAATCCTCGTACACCTTTACTATGGACAATTTGGCATTTCGTTTTGAAAAGGATTTTACTGCTACCGCCTATTTATATTGTAACGATGAGAAAATTGCTAGTGCAAGCCCAATAGAGACCGAGCTCATACGGACGGGGCTAATGTTTAAACTTTTCCAAGCTGACGACATGCACTTTGTGGCACTCCTCGCAACACTCTATCAAGCTTTATTTGCCTTGAGTAAGTAATTGAGTCATGAATTTAGTTTCACATTAAGAAACTTACATAGCAAAAAAGAAGGCATCCAGATTTAAAGTCTCGATGCCTGTTCAATTTATTTTTTCTCGCTCCCCATTTAATATATGAATGATATAGGAATCGCTTTGACTCACATTCGTTTGGACAATTTTTTTTACTGCACCCTCCATCTTAGTTGCTAGTTGAAGCGCCTCCGCATTGTCCCCTTTGATAGTTGTTTGAATCGTAATGGTTGTTCGGTCCTCTAGTATTAAGTATTCGTATACATCAAAAGATTGTAGCCCTTTAATTAAATCTTCAATTAATAGATTAATATCACTGCCCATCGCTTTATTACCATCCAGCAATGATGTAAATTCCCATCTTTCAAAGACAATCGGGTAATCCTTTAAGGCAGAAGTTTTTATAGCGCTTTTTGCAATAGCTTCCATGTCTGTTTTAACCGACTGAACATACTCTTCTCCCCCTACAATTTGGATGACCAATTCCTTTTCCGCAGTTGTTTTAACATCTATACCGACGTATTGTTCAAGGAGCTTATCTTTTAATAGTGATAAACTCAACTCTTCTTTCGTAATTATTGGTCCTTTCTCGATATTGGCTTCTATCGGCTTACCATCTACATATTTATTAAACAGGATAATGATCGCGATAATGACCAGCATTAATCCTGTAACGACTCCTATCCGTTTCACAATGAAATCCCCCCTGTTAGGAAGGTATGAGCTCTGCAAATACAATATTCACCGTTTTCTATCACTGTTTTATCGTTACTATGAAATAAACCATTTCTGGCATTGCTGAATTTCCCTCACATATTCCGGAACACGAAATAAATTTGCTATGTTTTGTCCTTTTTGTGTCACGATTTTTAAAAAGGAGTACACTTAAGGGGTAGTAATTCTATATTTTTGGAGGGTTTTAAATGGATGCAAAAGCAGCGGAAATTAAAAATATTATGACCTTGAATCTACTCGTACAAATTCTAAAAGAGCGTGGCATTTTGACAGATAAGGAACTAAAGGAACGACTCTCAAATACGGTCAAACTATCCTCTATGGATGCAGATTTGAAAGAAAAGGTTGTTGAAGAAATCGAACATTAATAGGAATGATTTAAACAAAAAACAACCGCTTCCATGCTGTAATATAGCTGAAAGCGGCTGTCTATATGTTTGCTTTTAAGAAAGACAATAAGCACTTGAATATGCCTAGTATCACAACATTATGATCGAATAGTTTTTAAAGCTGTTGACCAAGGAATAAGCTGATCTAACATTTGATGAACTGAATCTGCCTGCACCTCTTTTGGCTTAAAGACTGAGCCGTTTTCAAAATCAGTAAATAATGATAAAGCTGGATGAACTCGAACATCGGCAACTAGTAATTCTCCAAGAATTCCTCGTAAATGCTCCGCAGCACGTGCTCCTCCAACTGAACCATAGGAAACGATACCCGCAGCTTTATTGTTCCATTCTACTCGTAAAAAGTCTAATGCATTTTTTAGTGCACCTGTAATGGAATGGTTATACTCTGCTACAATAAAGACAAAGCCGTCACATGCAGCTACTTTCTCTGACCATGTCGCTACTCCAGAAGTATCTCCCCCTGGCTCTCCAAGAAACGGTAATTTAAAATCAGCGATATCAATTATTTCATATTCCGCATCACGGCGTTTTTCTGCGACTTCCTTTACCCACGCTCCAACTTGCGGGCTAACACGACCTTCTCGCGTACTTCCTAAAATAATACCGATTTTTAACATATGACCCTCCTCGTTTTCCCATTCATTTTGTGAAATCATCGCCATTCCATGTACGCGAACAACACTCGTAACCATTTTGGTCAGATACATACAGCTTTATTCATGGCCTCTATGTAGTCGCTATGAATATTTCGAATTAAATAGTCTTTAATTCAAGATTAAATTACCATATTTTTTTATTTTCTGTCAATTATTTAAATTCGAGACTTTTTGAACTCCATCATTACTTTAATTTAATGGGCTGTTCCAGCGCCTCCAGTTCTTCTTCCATGGAGCTAAACTGTCTTTCCACTACATATTTTGCGTCAGATACTGCTGCATTATAAATATAGGGAGCGATATTTTCCTTAATAAAATCTAACACACGCTCCGCTTCAAATTCACTAATATCTTCATCACGATGAGTGTAGAAAAATCGCTGAATATCAGCCACTATCATTTCTTGCTGATCTTTAGTTAAACGAATAAACAAGATATATCTCTCCATTTCTGCTAATTGATTTCATGCTCATTTTATCATTATCCTTCTATTCTTTGCATACAAAAAGGATGAACACTACCTAGTAATGTTCATCCTTTTATTATTATTTACAATCAAATGAATAACTCGTGGAAAGGAAGTTTTTTTCCTTTGATATTATGGCTTGACCACCATTGTTTTCACATTGTACGGTCATGGCATCGATTTTCTTTTCATTCATCATATTCGTCATAACCGTCATCCCTATACCAAAAACAGCGATGAATAAACCGATTATAATCCACAGTTTACCAGCCTTATTGCCAGCAGGTCTTTCATTAGCCATATCTATTCCCCTCGCTTAAACAAATAAAAATGGTTCTGTATGGATAGTTGATTGTACAAATTCAACCACATATTTTTTATCCGCACATAGCTTCGTCATTTTCTTCGCTACTCCTGCAATCATCACTTTTTCTACATGATGACCTGGGTCTACAATTTGCAGATCCATCGCTTGAGCATCCTGTGCTGTATGGAAGTACATATCACCCGTTAAAAAAACATCTGCTCCTGCACGTTTCGCTGCATAAATATACTTATTACCATCTCCACCAACAAGCGCAACCTTCTTAATCTTCGACTGTAAATCACCTACGACACGAACCGCTGGAACCTGTAACTGCTGCTTCACGAACTCTGCAAATTGTTGTAAGGTCATTTCCTTAGCTAAGTGACCTACACGCCCTAATCCCATTTTATTCGTTTGCTGTTCGAGACGAATGACATCATAGGCTGGCTCTTCATACGGATGACTAGTAAGCATTGCCTTTAAAACACGGTTTTTCATTGATTCAGGAAATACGACTTCTACCTTTACTTCCTCTTCAACATGTAATTCACCAACTGATCCAACGAATGGCTTGGCACCTGCTAACGCACGGAAACGTCCTTCTCCAGCAGTTGTATAACTACATGCTTCATATTCTCCTATGCGCCCTGCTCCAGCCTTTGCTAGCGTCTCGCGTAAATCCTCAGCATTTGCAGACGGGATAAAAACAGCAAGCTTTAAAAGATGTTCTGAGTACGTTTCTTCTAGTATTGTACGGTCCTGTAGTTGAAGCGCATCTGCTAATAAATCATTAACTCCACCTTCAGCTACATCTAAATTTGTATGCGCCGCATAAACAGCAATATCATGTTTAATGAGCTTTTCATATAAGCGCCCTGCTGGATTGTCTGTACGAATATTCGCTAGACGTCTAAAAATTGGAGGATGGTGTGCAATGATCAGCTCACATCCTTTTTCAATGGCCTCATTCGCAACAGCTTCATTGACATCTAAAGTGACTAATACTTTGCTAACAGGTTTATTGAGTGTACCAATCGCTAAACCGATTGGATCATTCTCCATGCAAGCCAGTTTTTTAGGCGACCATGATTCGAATACTTGGATAATTTCTTGACCATTTACCAACTTCATTTTACAAAACTCCTTCTACTAATTGAATAAGAGCCAATAACTCTGCACGTTTTTCTTCAATTTCAGGTGTTTGTTCTGCATCTTTTATGGATTGTAACACACGTTGCCAATTTTCTTTTTCACGCGTCCATTTTTTTATAAATGCCGGTGCTTTACGGGTACTTAATTTAGGACCAAATAAAATCTCTGCTGGCGAAAGCTCCATTTGTGCTCTTTGCAACACAAGAATCTCATAGATTTTATCATCTTCCTCTAAAATTTCTTCATCGAGAATAGCCCAATTATGTGCTAAAGTCCACTCACGAATCACCTTTGCATGAATATTCGGTTGTAAAATGAGACGTGTGACACCTTGCAGCTTTTCAGGATGCTTCTCTAAAATAGAGACAATTAAGGGACCGCCCATTCCAGCGATTGTTACTGTATCGACATGGTCAGTCAATTCTATTGCTGCTAATCCATCTGCTAGACGTACCGTAATTTCTTTGTTTAATCCTGCTTTTTGTACTTGTCCCACTGCTGATTCATACGGGCCTGCTACAACTTCCCCTGCTACCGCTGAAGAAGCTACTCCTTGATGAATTAAATAGCAAGGCAGATAGGCATGGTCACTACCTATATCCGCTACTACCGCTCCTGTGGGAACAAATTTTGCTACCATTTCTAATCGTTTCGAAAGTTTTTGTGCGTTCATTTTTTACCGCCTACCTTAAATAGAGTCCATTACTAGTATGGAGGATGTCGTGAAAAAAAACAAATGGAGTTGTCTCACAGTATTCATGTGGACAACCCCATTTCATGATTCTTTACATTTAAAAAGTAGCTGTACTATTTCAGTACAGCTACTTGTCAGTCATACTATTCTAAAGTAGAAATGTATTCAGCAATAGCTTTTGCTTCTGCTTCAGTTTTCATGTTTGGTTGCATTGGAGTACCTTCGATACCCTTTGTTAAAACTTCAACGATATGGGCTTCATCTAAGCCATGTAGGTTTGGACCCATACTACCAGTTAAATCACCACCGTGACAACCGATACAAGATTGTACTAGAGCAGCACCATCATCATTTGCGTCTGTAGTTTCAGTAGTTTCGCCACCGCCCTCATGTTCAGCAGCAATTTCTTTCTTGTTATCTGCACCTTGTAAAGACATGAAGAAAATAAGACCAATACCAAATGCCAGAATTAAGATGTAAGGAACGACTGGATTGTTTTTCATAAGTTTCCCCTCCTCATTTTAAGTCTACTTCTATTATAATATAGAATCAGTCAACATCTAATATTGTACTTCATTAACAAAGAAACGAAAAGCCCTATTCGCTAAGTTGTCCTTTGTTTGTAACAAATTCGACATTTCCTTATCTATTGAATAAAATATGTCTTGCCAAACCAAATTTTGGTCAATTTCACAACTTTTTTTCATACTGTTATCATACCCTTTGCATACATTCATATACCAAAAAAATAAAAAAATCCGCACACATGATATAAAGTGTGCAGATCATTTATAGGGTCAAAAAATTACAATAAGTTTATGATATAGTAGCCAATCAGTGCTAGTAATCCTAAAACACCGGAGACTGTGAAGTAGAGTAGCTTCATTTTAATACCTGACCAAAGCCAAATAAGACAATTGGCTGCAATCAAGCAAAATAAAACGATATTATCTCCACTAAAATATGTAGTGCACACACGGATAGAAATACTAAATAATAGGATGGCGGCAAGTAAATGAAATATAGGAGCTAATAGATGTTTTTTTTGCGCCATTTGGAACGCAGTGATAAATAATATGCATGCACCTATACCAACGACAACGGTTAAAATCAGTGTTAATGACTTTATTGTAAAATAGATAGCCAAAACAGCGATTATAGCGATACATAGACTTGCTACCAGAAGAAGCATCTTTCTTTTTTCAGATGGCAAGATTGCTTGTTTAGGATCTTGAACCGGTTCTAACTCCTCTATATCAGCCCCCTCTGTATAAAGAGCTGCTAAAAAGTCACAATAGTGCTCTGGTAATAGCTTATTTTGCTTCCAAAACAAAATTTCATTTAGAATAATTTTTTTCCGGGGATTCGTCATAATGTTAACTCCAAACATTGCTTAATAATGGTTGCATTACAATTTTATCTCACAGTCTTCTGAAATACATCTGTATAAAGTCGCAAATCTCTCTTTCCCTTCATTCTAATTATCTATTATTAGCGGAAACAAGATTGGGGAATAACGGGGCTATTTACCTTTTCAATGGTGTAAAAAAGGAGCGATCCAACTAGGTATTTTCACACTAGTAAGGTCGCTCCATCTATTTAAATTATTCTAAGAAGTCTTTTAGACGTTTACTACGAGAAGGGTGGCGTAATTTTCTTAGAGCCTTCGCTTCAATTTGACGAATACGTTCACGTGTTACGCCAAAAACCTTTCCTACCTCTTCTAAAGTTCTTGTACGACCATCATCTAAACCAAAACGTAAACGAAGTACGTTTTCTTCACGGTCTGTTAATGTATCAAGGACATCTTCTAGCTGTTCTTTTAACAATTCATAAGCTGCATGGTCAGATGGAGATTGTGCTTCAGAATCCTCGATAAAGTCTCCTAAATGGGAATCATCTTCTTCTCCTATCGGTGTTTCAAGAGATACTGGTTCTTGTGCAATTTTTAAAATTTCGCGTACTTTTTCTGGTGTTAAGTCCATTTCTTCGCCAATTTCTTCTGGAGAAGGCTCACGGCCAAGATCTTGTAAAAGTTGACGTTGTACACGTATTAATTTATTAATGGTTTCGACCATATGAACCGGAATACGAATTGTACGTGCTTGGTCTGCAATGGCACGCGTAATAGCCTGACGAATCCACCATGTAGCGTACGTAGAGAATTTAAACCCTTTACGGTAATCAAATTTCTCAACGGCCTTAATAAGACCCATATTCCCCTCTTGAATTAAATCAAGGAATAGCATTCCACGACCTACATATCGTTTAGCGATAGATACTACCAGACGTAAGTTTGCTTCTGCAAGACGTTTACGTGCTTCTTCATCACCTTGCTCAATACGCTCAGCAAGTGCGATTTCTTGCTCTGCAGATAGTAAATCAACTCGACCGATTTCCTTTAAATACATACGTACAGGGTCATTGATTTTAACACCTGGTGGTACACTCAAATCATTTAAGTCGAAAGTCTCTTCGTTCGCTTCTTCTTTCATTAGACTTTCTTCTTCAAATTCTTCTTTTCCAATGATTTGAATGTCTTTATGCTTTTCAAGATCCTCAGCAAAATGGAAAATTTCTTCATTTTCCAATTCATAAGGTGTTAGTTTCTCTGAAATTTCTTTCATAGAAATTTCACCCTCTGTTTTTGCTTTTTCTTGTAGGAATTTTTTTGCATCATCTAATGTAATTTCTACTTCTATCTCTTTTGAACGTTCTGACTTGTCCGCCATAAACCTTCCTCCTTCTAAACAACCGAATCGGGTTAAATCGCCGATAACGATTTTCTTAAATGAATAATCTGTTGGGCGATTTCAAGTGCACGTGCATACTCATGCATCTTCTCCGCTTCCTTTGACTCATGCATCTTTTGATAAATTTCTTGCTCAATTCTATATTTTTGAAGCTGACGGATTGAGTCCACAACCTCTGCCTCTGCTTGATCAGGATCTCGCTCGACTAAAGCCGCTTCCATAACAATTTTCCGTAATTCAGCGTCATCCAAAATCTCCATAAAGCGTTGATAATCAGGATGACCATATTCCTCATAAAATCCTACTAAGCGAACAAAAACAGCCATATAAGCATCTCGTACAAATGGCTCTTTTTGCTCACTCCGTAATACCCTGTCCACTACATCTATATTATGAAGCATATGAGCCAGTAATAAACGTTCGGCACGTTCAGCTGCATCCATAGGCTTTTGTTGTTGCGTGACTGGCATTGAAGGCGATTGTGTCGGCATTTCTGGTTTTGCAGAACGTACCTGATTCGCCTCCAGCTTTCGGAATTGGGCATAAATGGCTTCTTCCGAGATATTTGTTTCATTTGATAGCTGTCGTATATACAAATCTCGTTCAACTGGCGACGATCTACCTATGAGCTGTTCAAGCACTTCTTGTATATATTGAAGCGTATCATTTTCAAATTGAAAGTTCTTATTTCGTCTAGCATGCATCATCATAAAAGCAATATACGCATGAGGGTTTTCCAAAATTTGTTCCTTAAATGCTTGTCCGCCTAACGTGCGAATATATTCATCGGGGTCCAATTTTTCTGGTAACACAGCAATATCAACTTTCATGCGCTCTGTATGCAAAAGCTGCGCCGCTCTTTTCGCTGCATCAAATCCAGCATTATCACCATCATAGCAAATCGTAATTTGCTCAACTAAGCGCTTAAGCTTTGTGATATGCTGATTTGTTAGCGAGGTACCCATTGTTGCTACAGCATTCATAACACCTACAGAGTTAGCTGCTAACACATCCATAAAACCTTCCATCAATATTACTTGACGATTTTTTCTGATAGAAGTTCGTGCTTTATCTAGGTTATAGAGCACTTCACTTTTCTGAAATATTGGTGATTCTGGACTATTTAAATATTTCGCTTCCTCACCCGTTGATGAAAGTATTCGTCCTGAGAAGGCAATAATTTTACCATTCTCATCTCGAATCGGGAACATGATCCTTCCTCTAAAACGATCAAAATAACGTTCTTCTCCCTCTCTCTTAATAATGAGCCCACTTTCCGCCATTTCTTGTAAGTTATAACCTTTTCTTTCAAGCAATATGGTTAGGGCGTCAAAGCTTGGGAGAGACCAACCGATGTTATTAGATTCTATAAGCTCCCTTGTAAATCCTCTTTCTAGCAAATAATTTAAAGGTTCTTCGCCATCCTCTGTATTTAACAGTAGATGGTGGAAAAAATCTGCTGTAAAAGCGTGTGCTTCTTTCATCCTTTCTTCCGCTTTAGAAATCGTTTTTGTTCCCCCAGGAAAACTTGGCTCAACATCTAAATGTATGCCAGCTCGCTCTCCAAGTTTCACAACTGCATCTGGAAAAGATATGCCTTCAATGTCCATTACAAAAGTAATGGCATTTCCCCCTGCACCACATCCAAAGCAATGGAATATTTGCTTGTCCGTAGATACAGAGAAAGACGGTGTTTGTTCTCCATGGAATGGACAGAGGCCAAACCAATTTCGCCCACGCTTGGTCAGCTGCATGTATTCACTAATAACATCAACGATATCCGATTGTGTACGAATCTGTTCAATTACTTCCTCTGGAATCTTCCCTGCCAAATCCATCATCACCATCTTTAATAATTACGTTCTAGAAACACAATTCGCTATTCGTTTTAAAATTCCTTTATTTCTCGACAAAAAATTAGGATTTTTCTCTTATAAATATTTTTACCACAATTTTATTATTATAAAACAAAAATTAGTTTTTATCTATACTAATTTCAAAATCCACTCAAAAAAACCGCCTCTATCACCGAGGTGGTTTATTTTCGTACAATTTATTTGCAAGTCAAAATATGTTCTATGATAGTATTTGCTGTCTCTTCCACAGCTTTATTAGTCACATCTATTACTCGACAGCCTATTTTGCCGACAATTTTTTCAAAATGTTGAATCTCTTCTAAAATACGTTTATGTTGCGCATAAATGGCATCATCGTTTAATCCGAGAGACATTAATCTTTCTTTCCTTATAGAATTTAACTTCTCAGGAGAGATGATTAAACCAAAACATTTTTTAGGGTCCAACTGTAATAGCTCTTCAGGTGGTTCTACTTCTGGAACTAAAGGAACATTCGCCACCTTATACTTTTTATGTGCTAAATATTGTGAAAGGGGCGTTTTAGATGTTCGGGATACGCCTACCAACACGATATCAGCTTGTAATAATCCACGGGGATCACGACCATCATCATATTTTACTGCAAATTCAATGGCTTCAATTTTTTTAAAATAATCATCGTCAAGCATATGAACAATTCCAGGTGTCTCCAATGGATTTTCTTCCATAAAGGTTGCCATTGATTGTAATGCAGGACCTATTATATCGACTGCATGTATCTTTTCCTGTTCACATAAATCACGTAATAGCTTTCGCATTTCTTGTCGAACAAGTGTGTAAACAATAAATGCTTGTTGTTGTGCTGCAAGGAAAACAATCTTACGAATAAGCTCCTCCGATTGAATATGTGGAAATCGTCGGATAACAGTATTCTCTAGACCGGGTCGAAACTGGCTAATTACTGCTTTTGCAACTTGGTCGCCAGTTTCACCAACAGAGTCAGATACAACAAATACGCGTAGTCTTTTCATGCAGCTCTCCTTCAAATTTAGTCATTTTGCGCAAGAGATAAGAAAGCTCGTGTAATCGTTGTTTTTGTAAGACGGCCTATAATCGTCAAACCACCCTCTTGTGGTTCAACTACTGGTAGCGAATCAACTTCTCGTTCAATGAGCTTGTTCGCGGCAACAACCAAAGAATCTGATCTTTCACAGTACGAAATATTAGGCATACGTGTCATAATTATATGTACAGGAATTTTATTTAAATCCTGCGTGCCAATACTTGTACGCAGTAAATCTTTGCGAGATAGTACGCCTGTCAAAAACTCATTCTTATCTACGACAAAGAGTGTACCAACATCTTCTGAAAACATAAAGCAAATTGCATCATAAACCGTCATTGTTTCTGGGACAACTACAGGGCCTGAATGAAAATCCTTTACTTTTAAATTGTGAATACTATCCATCAATGTAACGGATGCCTTTTTCCCTGAATAGAAATAACCAACTCGCGGTCTTGCATCTAAAAATCCCGCCATCGTAAGAATCGCTAAATCTGGTCTTAAAGTCGCTCTAGTCAGATTGAGACGTTCTGCAATATGTTCCCCAGTGATAGGGCCGTTTTCTTTCACAATTTGTAAAATGTTTTCCTGACGTTTATTGAGTTCGATTGGACTCACCGCCTCAAATCTAATAGTGTTATACTTATGCTCAATTATTATATACTATAGAATGATAGGTATGCAAAGTATTACACTAATTCTATACAAAAGGTGTTATAATAATGCTTTGCATAATTAAAGCAGTATTTCAATTATACAACATACTGCATAAAATAGCAGTAATCTGTGTTAAGTTATGGCGCATATGTGTAGAGGGTTTTAGATTAAGGGTAATTTCTTTAATTTGTATTTTGTCATGAAGGCTATACGACTTGTTGAATCACTTATAAACGAGCACCATCAATCATGCTATTAAAACTATTCGTATTCCCGCGAAGTACTAAAATCAATTATTAAAAGGCTTTACGGTCGGTAATCGGTTGTTGAACAATTTAAGCCAATATTCTTATACTACGGCTCTTATGCAAGGATTCTTGCTGAGGAGAAGTAGTATTTTTTTGTTCTCCATACTAATTCAAATGGCTATCATTGCTACTTTGGTAAAAGTTCATTCGGGCTCATCATAAAAAATTTAAGGCCATTTTTAAACGAATAAATTAAACATATTGAAAAAAGCTCCTCCACTATGCATCTAAGCTGATATAAAAGCACCCCTTCCGTAATTCCTATTGTCGACTGTAACATTTTTTCACTTGTTCATACTCTGTTCATACTATCGTCACTGGCAGTACATCTCCGTTGTATAAGCTTTCCTTAGGGCCCGTTAAGAGGTCCCATTAACAGCTAATGAAAGGAGAAGATTCAAATGATAATGAGAAAGGCAATGAAAATGAGGATGGGCACTAGAACATCAATCCTTGTAATCCTCCTGCTAACCATACTAGCCCCTATGTCTACACTGGCCACATCTGCCATCGATAACAGCGGTAGTCTTACATTTGAGGTGACCACAGAAGTAGGCATAGAAAAAGCTAAGCTGCTCACTGAAACGTACGGCGCTACGAGTTTGCAATACGCACTCATCCATGATGGAGAAATTGTCATTTCAGGGCATGCTGGCAAAAACGACTTACACGGCAATAGACCGCTTACTGCAAAAACAATGTACGGTATAGGTTCTACGAGCAAAATGATGCTTACAGCGGCTGTTATGAAGCTTGTTGACGAAGGTAAGGTAGATTTGGATTTGCCCGTGGTGAACTATATACCTGATTTTAAGATGAAAGACGACCGTTACAAACAAATTACACCTCGTATGCTCCTGAATCATTCCTCTGGCCTGCTAGGAACTTCGTCGCTAAATACATTTTTATATGACGATAACGACACGTATGCATATGATTCCTTGCTAGAGCATTTAGCCACTCAAAACTTAAAGGCTGATCCAGGAGCATTTTCGGTTTACTGTAACGATGGTTTTACGTTAGCTGAGATTCTAATAGAACGAGTAAGTGGCATGAGCTTCACCACATTTATCAGCAAGTATTTGATGGAGCCTCTAGAAATGAGCCATACGAAAACGCCGCAGAATCTTGTGGATTCTTCAAAACTAGCGGGGATCTATTCCCCTGCCTATAACGGACAACTACCAGCAGAAAATACTAATATTATTGCTACTGGGGGCATTTATTCCACAGCTGAAGATCTCGTTAAATTCTCACAAATCTTCACAGGACAGGTCGATGATATTCTTTCTCGTGAATCAGTAGTAGCTATGGCACAAGATGAGTACAAAAGAGGCATGTGGCCTGAAGAAGCTGATCCATCTTTCGTTGCTTACGGGCTTGGCTGGGACAGTGTACGCTTGTTCCCATTCAGTGAATATGGCATCAAGGCACTTACGAAAGGTGGAGATACATTATCTTATCATTCTTCATTAGTTGTACTTCCGGAATACAACATGGCTGCGGCTGTTGTCTCCTCAGGAGGTCAAAGTTTATTAGATCAGCTGTTAGCTAATGAGATTCTGCTTAGTGCCCTTCAGGAAAAAGGGATTATTCATGAACAGAAGCCGAAAAAGTCGCATGGCGTGCCTATAAAGGCTGAAATGCCTCAGGAGTTATCGCAGCATGCAGGTATTTATGGTGGAATTTCAGGTGCGTTAATGAAGGTAGAAATTAATTCTCTTGGTGAATTGTCTGTATCTATGCTTACGGTCCCTAATAACCCTATCCAAACGTATTCATATACAGCAGATGGTTCATTTGTGAACAAGGAAGGGACAGAAAAGATTAAGTTCATAGAGGAGAAAAATGGACACACCTATTTATGGTCCAGCTTGTATTTTAATGTATCGGGTCTTCCCCAAACAGCTGTCTCAGAGTATAAAGCTGAAAAGCTAGAAGCCAATATCTTAACGAAAGACATAGCTTCCGTATGGGAGAAACGTAAAGGGGAAAAATATTATTTGATGAATGAGAAATATTCATCGATGCTCTACACTAATGCTGCACCAACTGTAACAATTGATATGATTAAAGATGTTCCAGGCTATTTGTTAACTAATCAAATTATTGGAGCAAACCAAGCAGTTAACCAGCTACAAATCCCTGGCATGGCTGGTCGAGATACAATGGAAATTGAATTTTTCAAGAAAAATGGAGTGGAATATTTTACAGTAGCAGGAGGTTTATACGGTCATGAGGAGCTTGTAAAACCGCTCTACCCCGGCAAACAATCTGTGACAACGATTCAAGCGGACGGCCATGCTAAATGGTTTTCAATACCAACAAATGCTAAAGACAAAATCATGACAGTTAAAATGCCGTCCAAGGGCTCCTTTGCTGTATACGACCAAGCAGGTAATTGCGTGAACTATACTGTGGTTAGTGGTATAAACGAAGTCTTACTACCAGAAAACGGTAGAGTTGTATTTGCAGGAGAAGTAGACGCCAAATTTGAGATTTCATTAAAAAAATAAATGTTCGCTTATCTAAAAAGCTGTCCTTCGGTCATGATTGACCGTATGGGACAGCTTTTTGGGAGGACTAGTAAAAGCCCCCAAACATAATTTAGCCAAAATTCATAGTCCCCACGTGTGACGAGGCTGTTAACCGTCAAAACTGGTTTATGGCCTTCTGAACATCCTATGCTCTCTACACAGTTTAATAATGATTGCGAATCAATGAACTACGTGCTACAATGTTGACACATACGCTAGCTCTCTTAATATGTTCGAGCAAATTGCGTTATACAGGCGATGATGGGAAAAAAGTATCTGTTCCATTCAAGAGCGAGTAGAAGATGGTGAAAGTCTACATAGTAACAGAGAAAAGGCACTCCTTGAGCTAACTTTTTGAAAAGAGGTTTTAAACGTTTTGTTTAAAACAATCAGGGTGGAACCGCGGGTATTAGCACTCGTCCCTGGGCATACATTGTGCCCGGAGACGGGTGCTATTTTCATTTAGTCAATACTGAATGAAAAGCTTTAGCGTTTTACCGCTAAAAAGATGAAAAATTTTGAAGGAGGCTATTTTATGGCTAACAAATCAATGGAAACAATTGTATCATTAGCAAAACACCGAGGCTTTGTCTTCCCAGGCTCAGAAATCTACGGTGGTCTAGCAAACACTTGGGATTACGGTCCACTTGGTGTTGAATTAAAAAACAATATTAAAAAAGCTTGGTGGCAAAAATTCGTTCAGGAATCAGAGCACAATGTTGGTATCGATGCTGCCATCTTAATGAACCCAAAAGCTTGGGTGGCTTCTGGTCACGTTGGGAACTTTAACGATCCAATGATCGACTGTAAATCATGTAAGGCTCGCCATCGCGCTGATAAAATCATTGAAGACGCAGCGTTAGCAAAAGGTGATGAAATCATTGTTGATGGTATGACATTCGATCAAATGAAAGAAACAATGATTAAATACGATGTAGTATGCCCTGATTGCGGAAAAGCTGATTTCACAGATATTCGCCAATTTAACCTAATGTTTAAAACATTCCAAGGTGTAACAGAGTCTTCTACAAACGAGATTTTCTTACGTCCAGAAACAGCACAAGGTATTTTCGTAAACTTTAAAAATGTTCAACGCTCTATGCGTAAACGTACTCCATTTGGCATTGCACAAGTTGGTAAATCTTTCCGAAATGAAATTACACCAGGTAACTTTACTTTCCGTACACGTGAATTCGAACAAATGGAACTTGAATTCTTCTGTAAGCCAGGCGAGGATCTTGAATGGCACTCTTATTGGAAAGAATTCTGTAAAAATTGGTTATTAAACCTAGGCATGAAAGAAGATTCTATGCGTCTTCGCGATCACGAGGATGATGAGCTGTCTCACTACTCTAACGCGACAACGGATATCGAATTTAAATTCCCATTTGGCTGGGGCGAGCTTTGGGGTATCGCTGACCGTACAGATTATGATTTGAAACAACATATGGAGCATTCAGGTGAAGATTTCACTTATATTGATCCTATTTCAAATGAACGCTATATTCCTTATTGTATCGAACCATCTTTAGGGGCTGACCGTGTGACATTAGCATTCCTATGCGATGCCTATGATGAAGAGGAGTTGGAAGGTGACGATAAACGTACTGTTTTACGTTTCCACCCAGCAATTGCACCATTTAAAGCTGCTGTTCTACCTCTTTCTAAAAAATTATCTGATGAAGCTACAGACGTTTGGGCTGAACTTCGCAAAGCGTTCCCTGTTGATTTTGATGAATCACAATCAATCGGTAAACGTTACCGTCGCCAAGATGAAATCGGTACACCATTCTGTATCACATACGATTTTGACTCAAAAGAAGATGGCCAAGTGACAGTACGTCACCGCGATTCTATGACACAAGTTCGTATGCCAATTTCAGAAGTTAAAGCCTATATTGAAAAACATCTTCAATTTTAATAGTTATAACAATAAAGAGGGGGTCGCCATTACTGGCAACTCCCTCTTCTTATGCTTTGTAAGTTGAAAATAAACGCTCTTGCATTTTTTCCTCAAATGAAAACTTTCTCACACTCATACCGATTAAGCTAACAAGTATTTCCTCTATATCGGCTAATGAGTAATAGAGAAAGGCACCTTCTCGCATTGGACGAACTCGCTTTTCAACGGTTTGTTCATCTTCAATAAAATAAGCGACATTGACATCACAATGCCCCATTAGCTGTGTAATACGTTGATCATCACCTGGATTAATGAAGAAAGGCACAATTTTATCAATATACAGAATACTTTGCACAAGCTTAATGAAGAAGTTTTCACGAAGGGTTGTTTCCACAACTAGAATGGTCGTTTTTTCATGCTGATAATCCATATACAAAACGTTTAATTGTTCTTCTAATAATTTCTTTAAAATAGTAATAGAATTTCTATATTTCGTCATATCCGTTTGTATTTCTCTCGTTAACAGACGTAGTATGCGAAATGCTGGTAAAAATATTTTTAGGACAATTTCTTTCGGGTGTAAATGATCAATTAACTTACTAAAATGCATCCTTAGATTATTTTCGTCACATCTTATTAATTGCTCCACGAATAGGTTGAAAATCTCTTCAAAGCTATTGGCACGATAATCAATCATTTTGGCTATTTTAACACTATAGTTCAAGGGTAGGTTCATTGATGTTTGCTCATCTAGTAATTTCACCTTGGGCAAAGTAGGAAATAAATCGTAAACAAGCTCGACTTGTGCACTACGATTATCGGAGAGCATCACAACAGAGTTAACGGGATAGATGCCTAAACATTCTACAAATTTATGCATAAATTTTTCGTTATATAAATGCCGGTCCTTGTATAAAACAGCTAACGCATCCGTTGCTCCATAACCATCGTGATAAACCCGCTTAGACGTCATCGCAGAATATACATCAATAATTTGTAGCAACTGTACCCCTTCACTCATATCATCTGCACAAAGCTGATTAGGATAACCTTTCCCAGCAAAGCGCTCATGGTGATCTCGCGCTAAATAGGCGATATCTTCCTCTTCATTTTCGATAAGCAGCTCATAGCCCTTTGTTGTGTGTGTTTTAACAATTTCAAACTCATCTTCTGAGAGCTTACGTTTTAAATTTAAAATTTCTTGGGGGATAAAGACCTTCCCAATATCATGGAACAAATAACCTCTTGCTAATGTTTCGATATCTGTTAACCCCAAATATCGAGCAAAAATGGTTCCTAATACAAATACATCAAATGAATGGACAAAAGAATATTCATCCCATTCCTTTAAACGCATAAGTAACTCATAGCGATGTTTTTCTTCTAAAATTTTTTCAAAAACACCGCGAACATAAGCGGTATCTTGTATGCTTTTTAAAATTTGACCATAACGCAATTCATGGACAACATTCTCTAGAGTTGTCATAAAAAGTTGATGGACGGTTTCTTTATAGTCATCGATTGGATCTTTTTCCTCCATTAGTGGTGAAAATAAATCCTCGTATTCTCTCGTTCGCTGAGCACTTAAATCATGGACAATTCGAACCGAATCCGATGGTAGATAGACAGATAATTCATCTACTTTCCGAAGTTTAAGTAAAGCAATAATTCGCTCCGTTAAAACTAAATCCTTCTTAGCTAATAAACGATAATCCGAAAAGATATCTTCCGCTAAAATATCATTCGCTTCAACTTCACGTATACTTAAGGTTACTTTTCGTAGCATATTTTCTGCCACATATGCAATGTACTAAGCACTATGTGACTCCCTCCTTCTTCCATAGGACTGCGTGATTCTGATAAACGTATAAAAATACGCTTTGCTGATAGAGGCTTGTTTTCTATTTCATAGGCATGTCAGATCTATATTAAGTACATTTATTTCGACAGGGGATTAAACGACTAAGTTATATTAAAAAAATATAAATAAGAATATCTATATCACTTACAATATCATAGGTTAAAATACCTTTTCAACTAGTATATGGGACTCGAGTGATTAGTTTCTACTATTTATATATTGAAAACTACACAAAAATACAAGACTATTCTCACAACAACTCATTCTTAGATAAAGAATAAAATGAAAAATTAAGTTATATAGACTCATAAATAAATTTTATACATTTAATATTTAATATAAAAGACTAAATTTATGTAAAAATTTTATTTTGTAAAAATTGAAATTTTATTCATTTACAACACAATTTTATAGGAACACCCCGTTCAAGACTTTGACGTCACATGACCAATTACATCATACAAAGGTTATAGTTCCCTCTCTTATCTTTCAAAAAATTCCGATATAATTTAGGGGTTAAAATTAGTAATAGCTAGTACATAAAGAATCATTCACATGCTAAAAATAGACCATCCTTTTCACATGGTCCACATTATTCAAACGATAAAATTTTACAACCTACTATTTAGGCTAAATGGTTGAGGTCTCAGTGTTTATTCTAGCTAGCAATGGCATCAGCATAGCAACATTTTGTTCGTGCTAGTCAATTGAGCAGGATTATGTGATGGCCATTTATGGTAATTCTGAACCTGCTCACATGGGATGAAAATGAGGATATGTCAGAGGCTATCACCATTCTTCCCCAAGCTGAAGGGGTAGATAAATTAGCGATAACAGGTTTTCGGATGATTCCGAGGACTTTTTAAAAACCTTTTATTAATTCCATGTAACAATATAAATTTGTACATAAAAAAAGCGAGAGGAATGTTAAGGTTCCTCTCGCTTTTCTTCGTTCACAGTGCGTATTTGTAATTCAGGGGTTCTCTCTAGCTGCTCGATAAACTTTCTCGTCTTAAAACGAATTCCGGTTTGTTCTTCATAGATTGTTGTTATAATTTTTTTTATAAAATATTTCGTTTCCTTTTTTAATTCAATTTTCCCGATTTGATCGATGGGAACTGTATAGAACATACGAATAAGCTTAAGTTGTGTCGGCGTTAAGCGAATAATATAAGGATCCTGCTGATAACAGCGATGGCATAAGAACCCACCTTGTGCAAAGGAGAAAGCAAATTCCCCATCTACAGCACCGCATGCGGCACAGGCGTGTAATATAGGCTGGACTCCTGTATAGGGTAGCATCTTCCATTCAGCAAAGAGGGTGATGGATTCAGGATCATAGCCATCCTCTATCGCTTGAAGTGCTTGTAGCAGGACATCAAAGGCGAAAGGCTCTGGTTTTCCCTCTTCTACGACCCGCTCCACAAGTTCCATAATATAGCTAGCATAGGCCGTGGCCATGATATCCTCACGAATATGGCGCATTGAATTCAAATGCTCCCCTTGTTGCAATGTCCCCATACCAGTATGGTGTTGTACCATAAACATGCCGTATGTAAAAGGCTGTGTGACCGACGCTAACCTACTAGAAGGCTTTTTCGCACCTCTTGCCATGGTTGCTACCTTCCCTGCCTCTCGCGTAAGCAGCGTAACAATTTTATTGGATTCACCATAAGCGCGTACTTTTAAAACAATTCCTTCCCATTTATGAAGCATAGTCCCCCTCCTTTCCTATAAACTGTCCATGAAAATAGAGCTCTCCAAAATATTTTGGACAGCTCAAAGTAAACACTATATGACCGAGGGCATTCACACCGCCAATACTGTAGACCTTAGTTTTTGACGGTGTTACCCTAGTCAGCAAAGCGTATTAATATTCATCGTCTCGGAAGCCGAAATCACGTAAATGTGTTGATTTATTACGCCAATCTTTTTGGACTTTTACCCATAGTTCTAAATAGACTTTAGAGCCTAATAGCATTTCGATATCCTTTCGTGCACGTGTCCCTACTTCTTTTAATAGGGCACCACGTTTACCAATGACAATACCTTTTTGTGAATCACGTTCAACCATTATAGTGGCTGAGACATGAATTTTATCATTGTTTTCCTCATCTCGACGGATTTTATCAATTACAACCGCAATGGAATGTGGAATTTCTTCGCGCGTTAAATGTAACACTTTTTCACGAATAAGCTCAGAAATGATGAAACGCTCTGGATGATCCGTCACTTGGTCAGCAGGGTAATATTGTGGCCCCTCTGGTAAATACTTTGACAACGTGTCCAATAAGCTTTCTACGTTATTGCCTTGTAACGCTGAGATAGGAATAATTTCAGCAAATTCATAACGTTCCTTATAGCTTTCGATAATTCCAAGTAATTCATCTGGATGAATCTGATCGATTTTATTAATAACAAGGAATACTGGCGTCGAATTTCCTGCCAACATTTCTAGAATAAATTCATCGCCTTTGCCAAGCTTCTGCTCAGCATTCACCATGAACAAAATCACGTCCACTTCGCGCAATGTATTTTTGGCAACTTTTAACATAAAATCACCAAGTTTATGTTTGGGTTTATGGATACCTGGTGTATCAATAAAAATCATTTGGCTATCTGTAGATGTCAGTACACCCTGTACTTTATTTCGTGTTGTTTGTGGTTTATCACTCATGATCGCAATTTTCTGGCCAATGACACGATTCAAAAATGTCGATTTGCCAACATTGGGACGACCAATAATAGAGATAAAGCCTGACTTATAGCCACTTCTAGTTTCCAGCATTCTCTAAATCCTCCGTTGTAAATGCAAACGGTAATAATTCGCCCACTGACGTTACCGTAACATCACCTTTTAAATTCGTTAAATAAACAGGCATCGTCGGTGCGCAAAATTCCATCATCACCTGACGACATGCTCCACAAGGTGCGCATGGTCCTTCTGTATCTGCAACAATAGCAATAGCCTCGAATTCATAAGTACCTTCTGACACAGCCTTAAAAAATGCTGTACGCTCAGCACAATTCGTCATACTATAGCCTGCATTTTCAATATTACAACCGTGAATAACTTCTCCGGCCTTCGTTAAAAGAGCTGCTCCTACTTTAAATTTCGAGTATGGAACATATGCTTTTTCACGCGCTTTTTTAGATTCCTCTAGTAATGCATGCATATCAATTGTCATCTATCCTATTTCTCCCTCACGTTAGTATAATACAGTTAATTTTTCATATCAGATACTCACTTCGATTACAACCATTTTGGTAGGAAGATAAGTAATCCGATTATAGCACTGAATAGCGCAAATACAAGCACAGCACCTGCTGCGATATCTTTTGCCTGCTTGGCGAGAGGGTGGAGGTTCGGTGAAGCCAAATCCACTACTCTCTCAATAGCTGTATTGATCATTTCCAATGCAAACATAAGTGCTATTAATAGTAGCACAATATACCATTCCGTTCGAGACAAACCTGTAAAATAACCAGCCAGTATGACAATGACTGCACTCATAATATGTGATTTTAAATTTTGTTCTTTACTTGCTGTTATAATGCCTTCAAACGCATAGCCAAATGATCGCAAGTATTTACGCAAATCCATTTAATCTCGTCCTAAACCAAAAGTTTGTAATATTTCATCTTGTTTTGTAAACATCACTTTTTCCTCTTCGGGCTCCATATGGTCATAACCGAGTAAATGTAAAAAGCCATGGACAGCTAAAAAACCTAATTCTCTTTCAAAGGAGTGATTGTATTCCTCAGCCTGCTCTTTTGCACGATCTGTTGAAATAATAATATCGCCTAGTATACGGGGCATTCCTTCAAAAGTTACAGCTATTTCACCTTCACCTAGCTCCTCCAATGCAAAGGAAATGACATCGGTTGGTTGATCTTTCCCACGATACTCGCGATTTATATCTTGAATCGTGTCATTTGTGACAAACGTGACAGAAACCTCTGTTTCCGGCTCGATGTTTTCCACACTCGCTGCATGCTGCAAAAGCTTTTCTACAAGCTCTGTATGCTGCGCTGCAACTTCATTTGTTTCATCAGTAAAATCAATTGTTAAAATCATAGATCCTCCTACTTATCTGCCTTTGGATACTCAATACGTGAATGGAAAATTCCGTTCAATGTTTCGCAAAGTACTCTCTCTATACATTTTAACTCTTTTATTGAAATATCGCATTCATCAAACTGGTTATCTTGTACTCGATCGTCAATGATAGCTCTTACTAGCTTATGAATTTTTTCAGAATTCGGCTCTTTCATTGAACGTACTGCTGCCTCTACACTATCTGCCACACTTATCACCGCTGCTTCCTTCGTTTGCGGTTTTGGTCCAGGATATCTAAACGTGGCCTCATCAAAGGATTTCCCTTGCTCTTTCGCTTTAAACAAGAAAAATTTTAACAAACTTGTCCCATGATGCTGCAACGCAATATCAATAATTTCCTGAGGCATTTTATAGCGTCTTAACATGTCTGCCCCATCAGTTGTATGAGCAATGATAATTTCTGCACTTGTTTCAGGAGGCAATGAATCGTGCGGATTAATGCCTGACATCTGATTTTCAATGAAGAAAGCTGGTCTCTTTGTTTTTCCGATATCATGATAGTAGCACCCTACACGCGCTAGTAGCCCATCTGCTCCTATTTCTTCGCAGGCAGCTTCAGCTAAGTTTGCGACCATCACACTATGATGATATGTGCCTGGTGCTTCCATTAGCAATTTTTTTAATAATGGATGATTTGGATTGGATAGCTCAATTAATCGCAAGGACGATAATAAACTAAATGCCGACTCAAAGAATGGTAAAAGACCCATTGTCAACGCTCCAGAAAGCAATGCAGATAACATAGCCGCTACAAAGTAAAACACTAGTTCTGGTAAACCATAGGATGATTGTGTCATTAATAAATAGAAGGCGATAAAAGCCATATTTACAAGAGAGATAACCGCAACTGCCTGTAAAATATGGGATCGCTTCTCAACACTACGTAAAAAGAATAAACTTGCAAACCCTCCGAAAATGATATAAAGCGTAATTTCCATTTGCATAACAGATGAATAGCCTTCTTGAAAAATAACGCCAGCTGAAGCAGCAGTCATAACTGTAACAAGCACTGCTGCTTTATCATCTGCCAATAGACGGACAAGCATCGTAGCTAATGCTGTAGGGAAAAGAAAGGCAATGGTCACATCAAATCCGCTAGAAACTAAGCTAATAAATTTCATTAGCAAGATGGACAAACTATAAACAATCACTGTTACCAATAATGCATTTCGTTTTTTTCGTTCGTTAGCCTCCCAACGCTCGAATAAAATATACATAAACACCATTTGGAGCAGTGTTAAAATTATGAGTCCTGCAATTGGTTTTAAGGAAGCTTGATTACTGATCATCCCTAAAAGCTCTAATTGTCGAAATGCCTCTTTATCAATAATCTGGCCTTCCTGCACAATGATTTGACCTTGTAAAATTCTTGTAGGCTCTACACTTTCCTTCGCTTGCTCTTTTCTTATTTTCGTTTGTTCTTCGTTAACGGTTTCATTTTCAATGATGCTTGTACGGCCAATTAAAACAACCGTATTGAATATTTTATCTGGATACCCTCTTTGTCCTCGAATCTTCGTCTCAAAGTCATTTTGAGCAACAAAGACATTTTCAGGTCGAATGGATTTTTGTAAGTATTCCTCTACCGTTTTGGATAATTGGATACTTGTTCTATTTAAATCCTCATCGCTCTGCACTAAAAGTCCCTCTAGCTGTGAATCCGTAAAGATGAGTGGCATTTGATCTTCATCGAGCGATTCAAATTTTTTGCGAAGCTGCCCTACTTGATCGGCAATTGCAATAGGTTCCTTACTATTTGCCACATCCTTTTTTACCTCAAGTACATAATCAAATAACGATGTGACAATCGCTGCTCTTTGCTTGGCGACATCCTCCGAAAATTGATAGACCGGGCCTACTGCAGTTGCGGCTTTTTCCCGCTCTTGCTGTGTCTTGTAGGTATCTTCTATTGTTTTAGTAGATCGTACGGTTTCAGGGGCTAACTGTAAAGGTTTGAAATCATATGTAACTCCTTTAACATTGCCATACATCAATCCAAATTGTAGGCATCCTGTTAAAATGAGAATGATGATAATAAAATAGCGAAAACCGATAAGCTCTGTAAATTTTCGAAGTTGTTTCTCCATCTGGCACCTCCTCTATCTACCTTCTATCATACCAATTCAACATACATTTTTCTCGAAAAATGTATAAGAAAGCAAAAAACAGCTATACAAATTCGTATAGCTGTCACATTTTTTTCCATATTTTAATCATTCACATTTACAGGGCAGACTTCTTTAACCCTGTTGCCCCTGTCGCTTCGCTTTCGGGGCAGACTTTCTTAAACATGTTGCCCCTGTCGCTTCGCTTTCGGGGCAGACTTTAGAATGGCTTTGCCATTCTAAAGTTGCTGTTCTTCGTAAGCTTGGATGATTTTGGCTACGATTGGGTGACGGACAACATCCCCCTGTTCTAGCACTTGGAAATGGATTGATTTTACATATTTTAATGTACGTTCTGCTACGATCAAGCCAGACTCCGTGTTTTTAGGCAAATCGATTTGGGTTTTATCACCTGTAATTACCATTTTCGAACCAAAGCCTAATCGTGTTAAAAACATTTTCATTTGTTGATGAGTTGTATTTTGTGCTTCATCTAAAATAACGAAAGCATCATCTAATGTACGGCCACGCATATAAGCCAATGGTGCAATTTCAATCGTTCCTCGTTCAATCAATCGTTGGGTCTGTTCAGACCCGTAGATGTCATTTAAGGCGTCATAGAGAGGTCTTAAATAAGGATCTACCTTTTCCTTTAAATCACCAGGAAGGAAGCCTAGAGACTCTCCTGCTTCAACAGCGGGACGAGTTAAAATAATGCGCTTGACATGCCCATTTTTAAGTGCCTGCGTTGCCATGACTACCGCTAAATACGTTTTCCCAGTACCGGCTGGACCAATACCAAAAACAACGTCTTTATGACGGATTGCTTGTATGTATTCTCGTTGACCAATTGTTTTTGCACGAATTGGTTTTCCTTTTGTCGTGCGTGCTATTTCTTCATCATACAGTTCTGCGAAATATTCAATGGTACCTTTTTGAGTCATTTCAATAGCTGTAGATACATCACGTTGATCAATATTAATACCTTTGCGAATGACCTTCAATAATGCATGTAGCAGATATGTTGCCTGTTCCTTAGCACTTTCTTCACCCGCAAGTTGAATTTGTTCACCACGGGTAATGATATGAACATTAAGTGCTTCCTCAACCAGCTTCATATTTGCATCGGAAATTCCGAGTAGCATAACCGCTTCGTTTGGATTATCCACTTGTAATACAGTTAACTGTTCTGACATAATCATTCTCCTTGTAGGCCATGTATTGGACTTGCAATGTTTTCATTGACTAAAAATAGAACTTTCCCTTCAACTGTACCATTACCCCACTTTGCCTGTAAAAGGTTTTCTTTTTTGATGATGGATTTAGCAGGTAAAGAACGTATTACTTTTTCATGCAGCAGCGGGATGAGTAAAGACTCAATTTTCGATTCATCAAGCTCCACCTGCATCGTTTTCGTTTGCTGTTCCTCCACAATTGACACATAAGGGTCTAGCCAATTCGGTAAATCCTTTTTTTGCACATAATCAACTTTTTCTTGATGAATACCTTTCACCAATACTCGCCATTGCTTTTGTTGCAAGGTTTCCATTGTAATTTTTGTAGGAATTTTAAAAGTACATTCAAGCCAATAGTCTGCATAAACCTCGCCTTTTGCGCCAACAAAGACATGATTGGTTCCACTTTCAATCACACCACTAACAAGAACATCCCCCTCATAGGCCGTATCATTTACTGAAATTTTCCTCTCCCCATTTTGGATATCAAAATGAGTAATAATACCGCTTTTCGTTGCTACTAATTGCGATGCCAATTTTTCATTTGTCTGCTTCGTTTGTTTAGGCGATTCCTGTGGTCTTAGTACCACGCGTCCTCCATTTTTTTCAATATGCACCCAAGAGAGCTCTCGATGCTGTTCTAGTAGCTTTTGACGTATAACAGTATTAGAAGGTAAATTTTTTTTAGAAAGTGGTGTTTCTATTTGAAATGTATCATGAAAGGTTCTACCTAAGCGCTGCTCCAATTCAGGTGTCGCTGCTTCAATGTCTACTTTCCAAATCACTTGCGCACCAATTATTGGGATGGCAATCATCAAAGCCAAACCAAGCAAAGTCCAAACCTGAGCTCGGAAAACTTGCAGCTCATCCGCATAAAAAACAGCCATTTTCAAACGAAAGCCTCTTCGAATACGGCGGATTTTTGGTAAATGTTGCATCGTCGTTTCAAATGAAACCTCTTGTTCTCTAAAGACAACACGCTTTAATGGAATATGTTGTGCGTGCAATGCTTGAATAAAAGGATGAACATTTTCATGGCGCTTTATACGTATAATGATTGGCCGATTATTCCACATTTTAGCTCACACCCATATTCTTTGTCATTTTCATATGAATCTCTTGTAAGTTTTCAACAGAAAGATGAAGCATTTCTTCTTTTAGTGCATGAATCTTCACCAGATCCGCAGTAACAGTAATATGATAATCTGCATAAGCAAACGAACATGTCGTTGCATCTGCATGGATAAAACGATAAGGTCCAATGATTTTTAATGATTCAAATTCGGACAATTCAAGTAGTGGCGTTAATTGAAATAATTTTTTCATAAAAAAAATGCCTCCTTCTTCGGCAATATATGCATCGAAAAAGGAGGACATGCTAGTTATTTTCTTTTTGCTTTTGGAGGACCTAATATTTCAGCCATTACCACAGCCTGCATGAAAGCGGTTTTGGATTGCGGAACTTGAAAAGGAGAATGAGTCCCAGTTGCTTTCACTTCTTCCTTCCCAGCTGCTAATCGTCCTTTTCGCTCTCGTGTAGACGAGCGGTGTGGCACATCAGCTGGAATGACAGGTGGCGCAACATAGCTTGGTACTTCCTTCTTCACTTGTTCCTCAACATATTTTTTAGTGTCTTGAACCTTTTCATTTTCTGGAATCCAATCCCCAATAAAATCTCGAGCAAAATCTTCAAAACTTTGTGGTTTTTGATGACGTTGCGGAGTTTCTTCCAAAACAGGTGACTCTACACGTGTATCCTTATTATTAAAAGGAGGCATCGGTTTTTGTGGTTTTTTATTTTTAGATTTTCCGAAAATAGAGCTGACTATGGCAATTATTGCAAAAATAATTAATTGTTCCATATGTTAGTTCCGCTCCTTTCCGTTATTAAACATTTGGTTCGTTTGTTTCTGGTTTATCGTTGCTTACTTTTGAAATGGAATCACGCATAGCCGTATCAGCTTGAATATTATGATAGTTCATGTAATCCATAATACCAAGATTACCTGAGCGTAATGCTTCCGCCATTGCTTGAGGTACTTCTGCTTCTGCTTCTACAACTTTCGCTTTCATCTCTTGAACACGGGCAATCATTTCTTGCTCATTCGCTACAGCCATTGCACGACGCTCTTCGGCCTTCGCTTGGGCAATGTTTTTATCTGCTTGCGCTTGTTCTATTTGTAATTCTGCACCAATGTTTTTACCGATATCTACATCAGCAATATCAATGGATAAGATTTCAAAGGCTGTTCCTGAATCCAAACCTTTTGATAAAACTGTTTGTGAAATCATATCCGGATTTTCTAATACTTCCGTATGGCTAGTTGCCGAACCTATTGTAGAAACGATCCCTTCCCCTACACGGGCAATAACAGTTTCTTCACCAGCACCACCGACTAAACGCTCGATGTTGGCACGTACTGTAATACGCGCTTTGGCCTTTACCTCAATCCCGTTCATCGCTACACCTGAAATAAATGGTGTTTCAATAACTTTAGGGTTTACAGACATTTGAACTGCCTCTAATACATCTCGCCCAGCTAAATCAATCGCGGCACAGCGCTCAAATGATAATTCAATATTCGCGCGGTGAGCAGCAATTAATGCATTGACAACGCGATCCACATTACCACCAGCTAAATAGTGACTTTCAAGCTGGTTAATCGTAACAGGTAAACCTGCTTTATGTGCTTTAATCAAAGGATTTACAATTCGAGACGGAATTACACGACGTAAACGCATCCCAATTAATGTGAAAATACTAACACGGACGCCTGCAGCCAGTGCAGAAATCCATAGTGCTACTGGTACAAAGGTAAAGAATACCGCTAGTACAATGAATAAAATAACCAGTCCAGCGATAGGACCAATTAATGCTAAATCAAAACCCATTTTCTATTCCTCCATCTCTTTTTCTGTTTGTCTCACGACAATGCGTGAGCCTTCAACTTTAATAATTTCTACATGTTTATTTGCATCGACATAGCCGCCTTCTGATACAACATCAACGCGTTCACTGCCAAGAACCATTGTACCCGATGGACGTAAAGGAGTAAGTGTAGTCCCTACTTTTCCTAACAATTCTGTGCGATTGACGTTGGATACATAGCCCTCTTCTGTCGTAGTTGCATCCATTAACACCAGCCTGTTTAAGACATGCAGTTTTTTCCCGAAAAATTTCATCAGAATCACCATTCCTATAATCGCTATTACAAGCGCAATGAGAATTGCTATTATCATTTGCATAATGTTTGCACCTGCCAGTAATAAACTTAGAATTATGAGCACACCACCTAAAATACCGACAATTCCTCCAGGAACAAAAAACTCTGCAACAACAAGTGCTAAACCAATAATAAATAATAATAAGGATTCATAGCCAGCAAAGCCCGCAACCATATGTCCAAAGAAAAATAAACCGAGTGCTGATAATCCCATTATACCCGGAACTCCAAATCCTGGCGAATAGAGTTCCATTACAAGACCTAGACTTGCAATGGATAATAAAATTGGAACAATAATTGGATTTGTAATAAAACGAGCCAATTTCTCAGAGAATGTTGGTTCGATTGGAACGACATCACTCTCTTGTAAGTCTATTTTCTCTAAAAGTTCCTGAAAATTTTTCACGGTACCCTCTGAGTATTGGACCTTTAATGCCTCTGATGCCGAAAGCGTTAATAGATTTTTTCCTTCCGCGCGGTACTCTGGCAATTCATAACTCGAATCAGCCATTGCTAAAGCATACTTAGGATCTCGCCCTGATGTCTCCGCTGCTGCTGACATTTGAGCAAGCCATGCACTATTTGCTTTCAAATCAGCTGCATTACCTGCTGAGTCGATCACAGCTGCTGCACCGATTGTTCCATTGGGCACCATGTAGATTTTATCCGCATGTAAGGCTAAAAAAGCACCTGCTGAATGGGCATCCTTATTAATAAAAGCAATCGTCTGTATATCCGTTGCATCCATAAGCATGGCGATATCACTTGCTGCATTTACAAATCCGCCAGGCGTATGTATATCTAAGATAATCGCTTTCGCATTGTTTTCTTTAGCCTCATTAAAAGCTCGTTCTAAAAATGCGTGAAGCCCTCGCTCCACTTCATTATGAATTGGAACGTGGTAGACCTTACTGCTTGCAAAAGCCGAAGTTAATGGAAACGCTAACAAAAAAGTCATCCATATCACTAGTAAGTAACTAAGGATTCTCCGTTTTCGCACCTTTTTCCCTCCCTTCTAACATGCTTCTCCTCTGTATATACGGTCGAACATGTAAAAAGTTTCACAAATCTAAAAAATTATTTCGACGATATGTACTATTGCTTATATTACTTAGTATTACACAAAAAAGCCGAATGAATCTACATGATATCCATCCGGCTTTTTCATATGTACGTAAAACGAGCAATGTAAAATACCTGAAATTAATTACAGCTGTAATTAATTCCAGGTATATCTTTGTCTGCTCAGTGAATCATACGATTGCGTGTTATGAACGTAGGGATTTTTAATGGGAAATTAAATTACCACTTACGTTTACGTGCAGCTTCTGATTTCTTTTTACGTTTTACGCTAGGTTTTTCGTAGAACTCGCGCTTTCTAACTTCTTGAATTGTACCACTTTTTGATACAGTACGTTTGAAGCGGCGAAGAGCATCTTCAAGCGATTCGTTTTTGCGAACGACAGTTTTTGACATCTCTCTTTCCCTCCCTCCGAACACACGTCAATACACAATTAGGCAAATAACCTTCTGTTGTGTACTAAAAAATTATATCGTATTGTCTAATAATGGTCAATAGAAAGTGTGCGAAAATATCAAGTGAATTTTTGGTTTTATTTTTGTCTAAATTATACAAGTACAATGAGGTCATATTTGAATACATTGTATTTTCCAAACAATGAAGGATTTCCCTAGCGAAAAGTTATAATATGATTTTATGTAAATGATCCTCCGACTGTTCACAATACAGTGAGGGACAGGAAGAGACTAACTAATATGCGTTAATCTCCGAATTAGTTATCCATTCTAATAGTAAAAAGGCTGTTTCAAGCCCCCTTGATACAGCCAGCCACTTTTTCTTAGAAGATTTTCTGTTGGTCTCTATCATCTTTTAAAATTTCTACCGCTTCTCTAAAACGTTGGGAATGAACAATTTCGCGTTCACGTAAAAACTTTAAACTGTCATTTAAATCAGTATCATCAGATAAATCTATAATCCATTGATATGTGGCACGTGCCTTTTCCTCTGCGGCAATATCTTCATATAAATCTGCTATTGGGTCCCCTTTTGCCTGAATATAAGTTGCTGTAAATGGCACACCAGAGGCATTTTGATAAAATAAAGCTCTGTCATGATTTACATAATGATCTCCTAATCCTGCTTCTTTTAGCATTTCTGGCGTAGCATCCTTTGTCAGCTTGTAAATCATCGTAGCAATCATCTCTAAATGTGAAAATTCCTCAGTCGCTATATCTGTTAATAAACCAACCACTTTGTCAGGAATCGTATAGCGTTGATTCATATAACGAAGTGCTGCAGCTAATTCCCCATCAGCACCCCCATATTGCTCAATTAAAAATTTTGCGAGCATAGGGTTACAAGTACTAACCTTTACCGGGTATTGAAGTTTTTTTTCATAATACCACAAGAATAAATTCCTCCTAATTATATGTTATACTTGCCACGGCCATGGGGTATCAACCCAATTAAAAGGATAATCTGAATAACTTCTTCCAAAATTCATTAATGGCCCAAATTTTTGTTCAAAGTTGACTTTGAGCTTCATACTTTTTTCAGTGTTTTCATTAAATTGTTGAATGGCAGCATAATCATGTGGATGTGTGTCTAAATAGAGATTTAACTCAACGATGACGAAATCAATTGCCTGAATTTCTTCAAGTAGGGTATAAAATTCAGGCGGCATCTTTTTAGTCATGCTTCATCCCTCCTTTTAGTTGGAAATGGATAGGGACTAAATAATTGTGGCCATAGTGTTCCTGCCATAAGTGCCTCTCTTGGGGTTTGGAATTGGGGAAGTCCAGGTGGCTGAAAACCCATATATAATTGTGGTGGCGTAGCATAATACTTTACTTCGATGGGCTTGCAGGGATCAAAGGGACTAATATAAGGCTTCCAATACTTATATTGTGTAAACATGACATCCTCCTTTCTGTATTGAAAATCGTCAGTGGAGTATATGTGATGGTAGAGGGTATTATTCTATATGTAAAAAAAGCCACTAGCTTCTTACTGAGCTAGTGGCTTGTACATACTAAAAGAAATAATTAATAATTAGAATCTGCGATTAAACCATTCATGATGGCTACGCCAGAGCTTGCACCAATACGAGTTGCTCCTGCTTCCACCATGCTTTTCATATCCTCTAAGCTACGAACACCACCTGAAGCTTTAACACCAAGATCAGGACCTACTGTTTTACGCATTAGGGCAATATCTGCTGCGGTTGCGCCACCAGTTGAAAAACCAGTAGATGTTTTCACATAATCAGCACCAGCTGCCACAGCTAGTTCGCATGCTTTTACTTTTTCTTCATCTGTTAATAAACATGATTCAATGATGACTTTTACAAGTGCACTACCTTTAGCTGCTTCCACAACTGCAGCAATATCAGCTTGTACAAGATCATAATTTTTATCTTTTAAGGCACCAATATTAATGACCATATCTACCTCATTTGCACCGTTCGCAATTGCATCTTTTACTTCAAATGCTTTCACAGCTGGTGTATTGGCGCCAAGAGGGAATCCAATAACCGTACAAACCAACACGTCTGAACCTTGTAATAATTCGCTACTTTGTTTTACCCAAGTAGGATTTACACATACAGAGGCAAAATTAAATTGCTTCGCTTCCGCACATAGTTTTTCAATTTGTTCCTTTGTTGCCTCAGCCTTTAATAATGTATGATCGATCATACGCGCAAAATTTTGTTCCATTTTTTAACGCTCCTTCTTTAATCAAGATGTACGTACCTCTTCGAATCATACCATTTTTTCACGTTGCCGTCTAATTTCTTTCTATTTAAATGATTGCTGGTGTTGTTCTTGTGAAATTAGCTTTTTGTTAATAGATACATGAAGTTCTATTCAACTAATAGTATCCTTGAACAACTTTCATTTCCGTATAGTTTACCCACTAGTAAAACAATTAGTCCCCAAAAAAGTGGATAAAAACATTCACAAAAAAATCTTTAAAGTATTGATTTTAAAAGGATTATGTTATCATAAATCACGTATCTAAAATATGTACACTACAAAATAATTTAAATGTGAAGAAACACAAGGTAATGTGAAGTTGAAAGGATGATATAAATTATGAGTAACGAGCGATCAAAAATCGTGAGTTTCCATACTCTAGGTTGTAAAGTAAACCACTACGAAACAGAAGCCATTTGGCAACTATTTAAAGATGAAGGCTATGATCGCACTGAATTTGATCAACAGGCGGACGTTTATGTCATTAATACATGTACAGTTACTAATACTGGAGATAAGAAATCACGTCAGGTGATTCGTCGAGCAATTCGTCAAAATCCAGATGCAGTTATATGTGTAACAGGTTGCTACGCGCAAACTTCGCCAGCAGAAATTATGGCGATTCCTGGGGTCGATATTGTTGTTGGTACGCAGGACCGCACAAAATTACTTGGTTATATTGACCAATATCGTGATGAGCGTCAGCCAATTAATGCTGTACGTAATATTATGAAAAATCGTGTGTATGAGGAATTAGATGTACCAGCTTTTACAGACCGCACACGTGCTTCCTTAAAAATACAGGAGGGCTGTAATAACTTCTGTACGTTTTGTATAATCCCATGGGCACGTGGCTTAATGCGTTCTCGTGATCCACAAGAAGTATTACATCAAGCACAGCAATTAGTAGATGCAGGTTATCTTGAAATAGTTTTGACAGGTATTCATACTGGTGGTTATGGTCAAGATTTAAAGGATTATAACCTTGCCCAATTATTACGTGATTTAGAAGCCAATGTAAAAGGATTAAAGCGTCTCCGTATTTCGTCCATTGAGGCTAGTCAATTGACGGATGAAGTAATTGACGTATTACGTGAATCTAAAATTGTCGTGAATCATTTACACATTCCAATTCAATCTGGATCGGATACTGTGTTAAAACGTATGCGTCGTAAATATACAATGGAATTTTTCGGCGAACGTTTAACGAAATTACATGAAGCCTTACCTGATTTAGCTGTTACATCTGATGTAATTGTCGGCTTCCCTGGTGAAACAGAAGAAGAATTTATGGACACATACAACTTTATTCGCGATCATAAATTCTCTGAACTACATGTTTTCCCGTTCTCTCCACGTACAGGAACTCCTGCTGCACGGATGGATGATCAAATTGATGAAGACATAAAAAATGAGCGTGTACACCGACTCATCTCCCTAAATGATCAACTTGCTAAAGAGTATGCTTCTCGCTTTGAAGATCAAGTGCTTGAAGTTATTCCTGAAGAATTTGTACATGATGGCAGTGAAGAGGAAGGCCTATTAACGGGGTATACAGATAATTACTTAAAAGTAGTGTTTGAGGGTCCTGAAAGTCTCATCGGACAGCTTGTAAAGGTGAAAATTACACAAGCAGGCTACCCACATTCACAAGGACAATTTGTACGTGTTTTAGAAACAGTTAAATAATCAATAATAAATGGGTTGCCTGGTAAAATAGGCAACCCATTTTATTGGTTGAATTGAATTTTAAGGTAACTAGCAATTATTAAGGACTAGTAGGAGGCGTGAGCCCGTAAAGAACTGGTGTTATGACACTACTTCCAACGCCTAATCTGATTTGTTGAACTTGTAATACTTTCACAGTTAATTCTAATACGATTTTTTCACGCAATGTGCTAAATGTACATTCTGGTGCTGCCATAATTGGTGAAAAATCAAGTTCAAAGAAGTTCGCTGCTACTAATTCACCAAATGGTTGTTCATTGTATTTCACAAGGTTTTGGAAGAAAGCCTTATCAAGACGAGCATCCATTTGAGTCGCTTCATTAAGGAAGTTTGCTTCCGCAAATTCGGAAATTCCTAAGATAGGTGTTGAGCCGCCAATTGTTTGTGGGAAAGTAAGATCTGTAAACCCGGAAAATGGAACGTCAGCAATTCTATCACGAAGTGCCCCACTACATGCTGATGAAGCATATTCGATATTTTTGCGAATATGTCCTGCTACAAATAATTTAGCTCTAGTTACTCTAAAGAAGTCAGTACCATCAATACGTGCAAAGCTAACTGGTACTAGTTTTACTTGATTTAAGAATACGTTTTTTTTCACTCTTTTGATTTCAGTTGCTGCTGGAGTTAGTGTAATATCTGACTCTACAACGATTTGCAATGTTGGTTCTGCCAGTACAACAGGAACTTTTATAGTTGGTGCCGTAACCGGTGTAGTGATTACTGGTGTAAATTCATTCGTTAATGGTATTTGCTCTGTTGATGCTACAGGACAAGGTAAATTTGGATTTTCATATTGTTCACTCAAAAAAATTTCCTCTTTTCATTTTTAGTATTAGAGAGCTCTCCTATCGCTAGAATATGTAGCAATCCAAACTATACATGGACGTATATATTAGAAAAGGAACTTTAATGCTGAGTGAAAAAACTTCTATTATTGTCCAAGGGATGGACTGTCATATAAAACTCGGATTTTTTGTACTTGTAACATATGGATAATTAATTCTAAAACTATATTTTGACATAATCGATTAGCATGAGTTATTGACTCACTTTGTGTATTCAATGCTGTATATTCAATATTCTGCTCTATATAGCCTTCTATCAATAACTTCCCCTTTATTGCTGTACATGTTCCATTCCCTAATGATTGTGATAAACGAACCGGAATAAATCTACAGTTGGTAAGCATTACCTTATTAGAGATTTCCTTCACCCCTACAATCCCTTTTTCAAATGCCATAATCTCTTCAAGACATAGTTCAATTTTATATTCCCCAACTACAACAGGTACTCGAATATGTATTAAATCAGATGCGTAAGAGCTGGCTTCCCCTTTTTCAATTGATGGTGAATTATGTACAGGAGTGACCACTGATTGAAAGGGACGATGCTGCATATTATTTTTATCATTCATATCAGTTTTCATAATTGAAATCAATTGATTAATGTCTGACCGAACTAAACGACATTCAGGATGGTCAGGATAATCTGCTGTCGTATGGAAAAGCTTTGTTTCAAATTGTGGAGTTAAATGATCGTTTTTATCCAGAAATTCGAATGTAGTATTTTGAACATGTTCACCATACATAGGTGCATGGAGAAAATTAGTAATCTCTACATACGTAGAAAACGGGCATTTTTTAGTAATGGAGTATACCTCTCCATACAACGATTTTGATATAGAATTATTTTTCTCTGTATCCGCAATGTCCTCACAATGCCTTTTATTTTCGATTGTAGATTCAGCATCTGAGTGAGCTGCTAAATCATGCTCTTCCACACGAGATTCAACATAATCAGATGGGATTTCTTCAACATCCTCCCTATTCGTTTCTGTAGGTATGAGTACATGTTTTGTTAAAATCGATTCCTCTATAGCACCAGTTTCAATATTTGGCGAAGGTACGATTTCTCCCTCCATATTCGTCTCTGCTGAAATGGGTATGCCTTCATTGGCATCTGATTGCTCTGGTAAAGCTATTTTCTCTTCAACCTTCTGATCGCTATGTAGGAAATAATCGATTTCTCCTTCAGCTAATACTAAGTTTTGATCGGATGCTACATGGTCCTCCAAAGGATTCTCATCGTTACCTAGTGGAGGTTTGTTGTCTTCCTCAATGGTTGTTTCTGTTGGACTAGGTATGTCCTGAGGGATAGCTATAGAATCCGTGATAGGTGATTCATCTTCTATTTCACTAAGTCGAGTGCTTTCCTCTACATCTTCTGGAGCTTCGTTATCTTTTGTCTGATACGCCCAATCCGTATATTTATTTTGCTTAGAGGATACTTCTCTCATCTCTCTAAAGTTAATCCATGGAGTATTCATTCGTTCACTCCCAAACAATATTAGGTACATTTATATCCATTCGTTTTTAATGGAAAGATTGCCATACTAATTACAATTTATAGTATGCTTGATTTCTTTATTTGTCACAGAAGGCTCAGCTTGATACGTTTTGCATGGTCCATTCGTTTTTGGATGTAAAAAGGCAGTTAATAGTCCGAATAAAACTCGAACTGTCAACTGCCAGCTAAAATGATGAATTTTTATCAGTGCCTTGTTATAACTTTACTCAATAGTTGAGATTAACAAAATTCAGAAGGATGAGTAGGATTAACTGGTGGTGAAACTGGTGGTGTAAGTCCTGGAAGAACAGGAGTTACTACGCTACTGCCAGCTCCCAAACGAATTTGTTGAACTTGCAATACTTTTACAGTTAATTCTAATACGATTTTTTCACGCAATGTGCTAAATGTACATTCTGGTGCCGCCATAATTGGTGAAAAATCAAGTTCAAAGAAGTTCGCTGCTACTAATTCACCAAATGGCTGCTCATTGTATTTCACAAGGTTTTGGAAGAAAGCCTTATCTAATCGAGCATCCATTTGAGTCGCTTCATTAAGGAAGTTCGCTTCCGCAAACTCGGATATTCCTAAGATTGGTGTAGAACCCCCAATTGTTTGTGGGAAAGTAAGATCTGTAAAGCCAGAAAACGGAACGTCAGCAATTCTGTCACGAAGTGCCCCACTACATGCTGATGAAGCATATTCGATATTTTTACGAATATGGCCTGCTACAAATAATTTAGCTCTTGTTACTCTGAAATAGTCTGTTCCAGCAATTCGTGCAAAGTTAACTGGTACCAGCTTCACTTGATTGAGAAAGACATGTTTTTTCACTCTTTTGATTTCAGTTGCTGCCGGAGTTAGTGTAATATCTGACTCTACAACGATTTGCAAAGTTGGTTCTGCCAATACTACTGGAATTTTAATAGTTGGCGCTGTTACGGGTGTAGCTATTAGTTGCGTAAAATCATTCGTTAATGGGATTTGTTCAGTTGATGTTACTGGACAAGGTTGAATCTGACTATCAAATTGTTCACTCAAAAAAATTACCTCTTTTCAATTTATAGTTTTAGTGAGCTCTCCTATCGCTAGAATATGTAGCAATAAAAACTATATATGGACATTGAACTTGTTCTCTTCCATATTTTATTTGGAATTTTTGAGCCTGAATTATAAATCTGCCTGCCCCCTTTTCAAAAAGGAACTCAAAAAAACCACCTAAATTAGGTGGCTTTCCTATTACTCATCATTAGCATGGGATTTATTCAAATTCATATGAGATGGCAGACAACGCATACAGTGGCGCTGTTTCCGCACGTAAAATTCTTGGTCCCAACGACATGGTTTGAGCACCTGCTTGTAACAAGGCCTCTGACTCTTTACGAGAAATGCCACCCTCTGGACCAAAAATAATAAGCATTGATGTTAATTTTTGATCATGCACAAGTCTAAGCTTGTCCGCAAATCGTGTGCGTTTCTCAGCTTTTGCATCCTCTTCATCTGCGATAAAAACGGCATCAAATCGGTCTATTTCTTGTAATAACTGTTTAAATGTAACAGGTTCATACACTGCTGGAATATGTGTACGATGGGCCTGTTCCGCCGCCTCTTTTGCAATTTTTTGCAATCTTTCTTGCTTTTTAGCCCCTTTTTTCTTGTCCCATTTCACAATCGAGCGTTCCGCTTCAAATGGCAGTAAGGCAAACATGCCAAGCTCTGTCGCTTTTTGTGTAATCAGCTCTAGCTTATCGCCCTTTGGTAAGCCACAAGCTACTGTTATTTGAATAGGTAGCTCCGATGAAGGGATAGTTTCGCCAGTAGCGTCAACCACTACCTCATCACCTTCAAATCCTGTAATCGTACAAATATGAGCAATATTTTGTGCAACAACAACGATCTGATCGCCTTGTTTCATGCGCATCACTCGCTCAATATGCCGTGCATCTTCTCCACTAATCCGTGCATTCTCTATGGCTGTTTCAATAAAATATCGTTGCATATGCTCCACAATCCTTTCTAGCAAGAAATGAAAGCGCCAAATCGCCAGCACATGGCTTACGATTTGGCGCTTCCTCCATCAAGTTATAGTGGTCGACGGGCAATAATCGCTACCCAATCTTCCATTAATAATACTTCTTCAATTATAAAGCCTGAAGCTTCCAGAGCTACTTTAACATCATCGCGTTTGGCACCGATAATGCCTGAAGTGACATATAATCCACCTGGTTTCACAATTGAAAATGCATCGTCCGTGAAGGACATAATGATTTCTGCCAAAATATTTGCGACAACCACATCTGCTGGTTCTTTAACCGTATCTAATAGGTTACCATGGAAAACAGCTACTTTGTCCTCTACTTTATTTAAGGCAATATTTTCTTGTGCTGAGCGAACTGCGACCTCATCTAAATCAAGTGCATGCACATTTTTAGCCCCAAGTAGTGCCGCTCCGATAGACAATACGCCTGAACCTGTTCCAATATCAACAACCGTATCGCCTTCTTTGATGACCTTTTCAAGACCTTGTAGACACATCACTGTAGTTGGATGTGTTCCAGTACCAAATGCCATACCTGGATCTAATTCAATAATTAATTCATCTGTTGAAACAGGTGTATATTGCTCCCATGTTGGGACAATGGTAAAGCGTTCAGAAATTTTGACAGGATGGTAGTATTGCTTCCATGCAGTTGCCCAATCTTCCTCATTAACCTCAACAATGGATACTACATTTTCACCAATATCAATGTTAAAGTTCGTTAGATTTGTAATGGCTGCTTTAATTTCCTCGACCGTTTCATTTAAGAAACTAGACTCCGATAAATAAGCTTTTACAATGACGCCATCCTTTGGGAAATCCTCTTCATTTAGCGCATAAATTTCACCAAATTGATCTTCACGTGGCTTCGCAAACTCTGCAGAATCTTCAATAACAACACCACTTGCTCCTGCTTCATGCAAAATATTCGAAATTGCTTCTACTGCTTCATTTTTTGTATGAATGGATAATTCTGACCACTTCACGTAGCTCTTCAGCTCCTCTAATTATTCACCTTGGAATTTTTTCTTAATTTTATCGAATAGTGAACTTCCTTGCTCTTCAGGGATATCGCCACTAATTTCTGCAAATTCTCGTAATAATTGCTTTTGTTTTTCCGTTAATTTCTCTGGCGTCATCACCTTCACGGTTACATACTGGTTCCCCGTACCATAGCCATGAACATTTTTTACACCTTTATCTTTTAAACGGAATTGAGCACCTGACTGTGTTCCAGCAGGAATGCGTAGTTTTACTTTACCGTGAACAGTTGGTACTTCAATTTCATCTCCTAGTGCTGCCTGTGGGAATGTCAATTTCAACTCGAAATAAATATCATCCCCATCACGTTCGAAATCATTATGACCTTGAACACGGAACATAATATATAAATCCCCTGCTGGTCCACCATTTATACCTGGCTCACCTTGACCAGATACACGGATTTGTTGACCATCATCGACACCAGCTGGAATGGATACTTTAATTTTCTTGCGTTTTTGTATTTTTCCTTCTCCACGACAAGTTGAACATTTTTCTTTAATGATCTTCCCTGTCCCATGACAAGTTGTACAAGAACGACGGTTCATCATACGACCAAATGGTGTATCCACTGCTTGGTTGATTTGACCAGCACCATTACATGTCGAACATGTTTCCGGTTGTGTACCAGGCTTTGCTCCTGAGCCATGACAAGTTTCACACGTTTCATCTTTAGGAATTTCGATTTCTGTTTCTTTCCCAAAAATAGCTTCTTCAAATTTAATATTCATGCGATACTGCAGGTCGTCACCTTTGCGTGGCGCATTTGGGTCCTGACGACGTCCACCACCGCCAAAGAATGAACTGAAAATATCCTCGAAGCCGCCAAAGCCGCCGCCTCCAAAGCCACCACCAAATCCAGCATTTGGATCCTCATGACCAAATTGATCGTAGCGTGCTTTTTTCTGATCATCACTTAATACTTCATATGCTTCAGCGATTTCTTTGAATTTTTCATCTGCACCCGGCTCCTTATTAAGGTCAGGGTGATATTGCTTTGATAGTTTACGGTATGCTTTTTTGATTTCATCTTTTGTTGCCGATTTTGTTAGGCCAAGCACCTCGTAATAATCGCGTTTCTCCATGATTCACACTCCGCTCTGTTTGCATAAAATCTATTGTAACATGCAGTCGATAAAACTGCCTTATTTTTTGAGTATTCGTCTGTATAAATTTGAGATTTTTACTTCCTAGCAGTGTTAACGTATGCAAGTATTTCTTAATTGGTACCTCTACTAGGAAGCTACCCTTACATCATGACAAAAGCCAAAGCCGCAAGCGGTCTTTGGCTTTTTCACTTTACTGTGCGTTTAATTCTTATTTATCGTCTTTTACTTCTTCGAAATCAGCGTCTACAACACCATCATCTTTTTTATCAGCACCAGCGTCTGCTTCTCCACCTTGTGCTGCTTGAGCAGCTGCTGCCGCTTGTTCATAAACTTTCATAACTAATGGCTGTAAAACACCTTCTAATTTTTCTTTAGCTGCTTTAATTCCTTCTAATTCACCAGCTTCAAGTGCTTTTTTCAATTCATCACGAGCATCTTCTACAGATTTTTTCTCGTCTTCTGTAATTTGCTCACCTAGGTCAGTAATTGTTTTATCCACTTGGAATACTAATTGGTCAGCTTCGTTGCGAAGATCTGCCTCTTCTTTACGTTTAGCATCTGCGTCAGCATTAGCCTCTGCGTCTTTTACCATGCGTTCAATTTCTGCCTCTGATAAACCTGAATCAGATTGGATTACAATTGTTTGCTCTTTATTTGTACCAAGGTCTTTCGCTTTTACAGATACAATACCATTTTTATCAATATCGAAAGTTACTTCGATTTGAGGTACACCACGTGGTGCTGGTGGAATATCTGCTAATTGGAAGCGACCTAATGTTTTGTTGTCTGCAGCCATTGAGCGTTCACCTTGTAGTACGTGAATATCTACTGCTGGTTGGTTGTCAGCTGCTGTAGAGAATACTTGTGATTTAGATGTTGGAATTGTAGTGTTACGATCAATTAATTTCGTGAACACGCCACCCATTGTTTCAATACCAAGTGAAAGTGGTGTTACGTCAAGTAATACAACGTCTTTTACATCACCTGTTAAAACGCCACCTTGAACTGCAGCACCCATTGCTACAACTTCGTCTGGGTTTACACCACGGTGAGGTTCTTTGTTAGTTTCTTTACGTACTGCTTCCTGTACAGCAGGAATACGAGTAGAACCACCAACTAGAATTACTTGGTCAAGTTCAGAAGTTGAAAGACCTGCATCAGATAATGCTTGGCGTACTGGACCTACTGTACGATTTACTAATGGTAATGTAATTTCATCGAACTTCGCACGTGTTAAAGAAATCTCTAAGTGTAATGGACCTGCTTCACCAGCTGTAATGAATGGTAAAGAGATTTGTGTTGATGTTACACCAGATAAGTCTTTTTTCGCTTTTTCAGCAGCATCTTTTAAACGTTGCATAGCCATTTTATCTTTTGATAAATCAATGCCGTTTTCTTTTTTGAATTCAGCCACTAGATATTCGATAATTGCGTCATCGAAGTCATCCCCACCTAGTTTGTTATCACCAGCAGTTGCTAATACTTCAAAGACACCATCACCTAACTCAAGGATCGATACGTCAAATGTACCACCACCAAGGTCAAATACTAATACTTTTTGATCTTGATCTTGTTTATCTAAACCATAAGCTAGTGCTGCAGCTGTTGGTTCATTGATGATACGCTCAACTTCAAGACCAGCGATTTTACCAGCATCTTTTGTTGCTTGGCGTTGTGCATCGTTAAAGTAAGCAGGAACTGTAATTACTGCTTTCGTAACTTTTTCACCTAAGTAATCTTCTGCATAACCTTTTAAGTATTGAAGAATCATAGCAGATACTTCTTGTGGAGTGTAATTATTGTCTTCCACTGTTACTTTTTCAGCTGTACCCATTTTTGATTTAATAGAGATGATTGTGTTCGGGTTTGTTACTGATTGACGTTTTGCTACTTCACCAACTTGGCGTTCGCCATTTTTAAATGCAACAACTGATGGTGTTGTACGATTACCTTCTGGATTTGGAATTACTTTTGGTTCGCCACCTTCAAGTACAGAAACGCAAGAGTTTGTTGTTCCTAAGTCAATACCGATAATTTTGCTCATTAAAATTTCCTCCTATTAATTCGACGCAAGGGATGCGTTTTTTCACTAATTTTAATTGACTAAATAGTGCTAAGACTATTCGTTCACAGATACCATTGTTGGGCGTAAAACACGATCTTTTAAGATATATCCTTTTTGTAGCTCGCGTAAGACTACACCCGTCTCTTTTTCACTATCCTGTTCCTGCATAACAGCTTGGTGGATATTTGGATCAAATTGCTCACCTTCTGCTTTAATCACTTGCAGACCTTCTTTTTCTGTTGCGTCTAGCAACGAGCGATACACCATTTCAATTCCTTTAATAATAGATGCAGTCTCTTCCGAAGTTGTCTCCACCTGTAATGCACGCTCAAAATTATCAAGGACTGGCAGTAAATCCGATAATAAGCTTTGCGCTCGGTACTTTTCAGCAGCCTCACGATCTAGTTGTTGACGACGACGCATATTATCGAAATCTGCACGTAGACGTAGGTGTCGGTTTTCCTCGTCATCTAGCTTTGCTTGTAATGCAGCAAGTTTCGCCTCATATTGTTCTTCCACTGATAATTCAACTTCTTCTTGAACCTCTGTACGTTCTACTTCCTCTGCTGTCATTTCAGCTTGTACATCATCTTGTACTAAATCTTTGTTTTCAGTTGTTTCTGTCACTTGAATCCTCCTCATAATCACTCACTACGATTCTTCATAAATGCTTGTGTTAAGTCCAAGCGTATTACGTCTAATAATGCCACCACACGCTTATAATCCATACGTGTTGGGCCAATAATAGCAATGGCTCCCTGTTGATCATCACCAATAGAATAAGTAGTGGTAATGACACTGCAATTTTCCATTTCTAGCTGTTTATTTTCAGAGCCTATTCGAATATGAATACCTGATTCATTTGGGTGGAATAATGACTGCACTTGGCTGGTCGTTTCCATTAAGTCCAATATCATACGGACTTTATTTAAATCATGAAACTCAGGTTGATTAAACATATTCGTTTTACCGCCATAGAAAATCTTACTTTCTGGATTTTGCATCGTCGCTGTTACGAGTGCATGAATAAAATCATCCGCTGATCGAACATGTTGCTGTAGAACTGCCAACACTTCAGCTTCAAGGCTTTTATGGAGCTCTTCTAATGACACACCTATTAGGCGATCATTCAAAATATTGACCATTTTTTCTAAATCCGAAGCGGTAAAATCAGGTGGTAAATTAAATAAGCGATTTTCAACATGTCCATTATTCGTCACGATAATCGCTACTGCTGTATCACTAGACAGTGGTACAATCGAAAATCTTTTGACACGATGTCTTTGAACATCAGGTCCTAATAGTATGGAAGTGTAAGATGTCAGCTCAGATAGAATATTGGCTGACTTTCGGATAATATGCTCTACTTCTACAAGTCGATCATTGAAAATCGATTGGATCTGTTGAATGTCCCTCGAGTTAATACCTTGAGGACTCAACAAATGATCTACATAAAATCTGTAACCCTTTTCCGAAGGCACTCGACCAGAGGAAGTATGCGTTTTTTCTAAATAGCCTAATTCCTCTAAATCCGCCATTTCATTTCGAATTGTGGCTGGACTAAATGTAATCCCTTGTTTTTTGGAGATTTGGCGAGAACCTACCGGCTGTGCAGATAAAATAAAGTCATCTATAATTACTTGCAAAATCTGTAACTGCCGATTTGTTAGCATGATTATCACCTCTGTTAGCACTCAGCTAAGAGGAGTGCTAATACTATTATTAAATTATCAAATCCCACAATTTATGTCAACGATATCGCTCATTCTTCTAGCAAAAATTGTTGAAACACCTCATTACCCACAAAACGCCCTTTTCTTGTGAGGCGAACACCCACATCATCATGTTCTAAAAGTCCTTTTGATACTAGCTCTTTCAGAACAGAATCATAATGAGCTACGACCGGCACCATCAACTTCTCTTCATATATTTTGTGCTTAACTCCCTCAGTTTTACGCAGTCCTAAAAACATTTGCTCTTCTCTTTTTTCAGCCTGTGATACTTCATGCTCATGGACAATTGGAAGTTCCCCTGCGAAGACAGTTTCCATATATTTTTTTAAAGGTCCATGATTGGAATAGCGTACACCTGCTAGATATCCATGGGCACCAGCACCAAAGCCAGCATATTCATCGTTATCCCAGTAGATCTTATTATGTTCCGAGTGATAGCCAGACTTTGCAAAATTACTAATTTCGTATTGTTGAAGACCATGCAATTCCATTTGCTGCATTAAAACGTCGTACATATCCGCTTCCAAATCCTCTGTTGGTAAAAGGAGCTTTCCTTTTGCATACTGATTATAAAAAATCGTTTTTGGCTCCACAATAAGGGAGTAAGCAGAGAAATGAGGTAAATCAAGGGCTAGTGCTTTTTCTAATGAGTCCTTCCATTGGGCCATTGTTTGGCCTGGCAATCCATACATTAAATCAATACTAATATTTTGGAAGCCGATTTTTTTAGCCAAAGCAATTGTTTCATACACATGCTCGTTACTATGTGTCCGTCCGATTTTTTGTAACAGTCCCTGATCGAAGGATTGCACGCCCATACTTAGTCGATTGACACCGCCCTCAAACAAAACTTGCAATTTCTCCGCTGACAATTCATCTGGATTCGCCTCTGATGTAAATTCTGTCACACTATTCATTGGAATATACGTACGAATTAATGTTAGAAGTTTGTCCAATTGCTGTGGCGATAATGCTGTTGGTGTACCTCCACCCAAGAAAATGGTTTCGATATGACGAAAGCTTTCTGGATTTTTTTGCGTTGCAAGCGCCATTTCTTTCCCAAGTGCTTCTATATATTCATCCACTGGTTGATTTTTAAAGTAAAATTTATTGAAATCACAATAATTACAGATTTGATGACAGAAAGGAATATGAATGTAAACACCTCGTGCCATAGCTTTCCCTTCTTTCTCGTTAAGTCTTTTCCATTTCTACATTATAACGAATCAATAGAAGGAACGCTATGAAACCATCTAGTGGGTTTACACATATTTTTTCCCCATTATTTTTTTCTACAAACTAAAAACTAGTATGCCAAAGAAATTCCTCTAGCCTACTAGTTCAATTCATGTATAACAAACCATACCGACTACTATGCCTAAAAGCACCAATAAGTAAGGTGGCATCTTCCAGCGCATTAAACACCATAAGAAGACAGCGACAAAGACCATATCTAATCCGTTTTGAATAGTTTGTGTCACAATCGGATGGACAAAGGCAGCGACCAAAATTCCGACGACTGCCGCATTGGCTCCTGCCATTGCTCCCTTTAGTCTGATATTACGGCTTAAGCTGAACCAAAAAGGGAGGGCCCCTATTACTAACAAAAATGCGGGTAGGAAAATTGCCAAAGTGGCTATAATCGCTCCTGGCACACCAGCAATAGCCATGCCAATATAAGCTGCAAATGTAAATAATGGCCCTGGAACTGCCTGTGTCATACCATAGCCTGCTAAAAAGTCCGCTGTACTCATTTGTCCACTCTGAACAAACTGTGCCTCTAATAAGGGTAAGACTACATGACCTCCACCAAATACCAGTGCCCCTGCTAGATAAAACTTCTCAAGCATCGTTACCCATTCATGATTCCACAAGGTACTTATCATCGGTAAGCCAAAGAGCAATATGAAGAAAATGCTTAATAAAGCAATACCAGTGGATTTAGAAATAGGCATATGAATCGCTAAAGGTGCATTGTCCTCGTTACTTTTTTTTATTCGTTGAAAGCCGATACAAGCAGCTAGTAAAATCGCTGTTATTTGTGCCAGCGGATGGACCCATAAAAATACGACGATGAGCGCCATTATAGCGATCAATCCATGCAATTTTGTCGGTAGTAATTTTTTACTCATATCAAATATCGCTTGTGCCACAATTGCCACAGCTACTAACTTCAAACCATGAATCCAATCCATTTTTAACTCTGTAAACATGGAAAAATAAGCAAATACCATCAATAACAACACAGAGGGTAGCGTAAAGCCCAGGAATGAAAGTACACTCCCTAATAGACCACCCCTTAATAAGCCAATCCCCATTCCCACCTGACTAGATGCAGGTCCTGGTAAAAATTGACTCAATATGACAAGCTGACTATAATCTTGGGCAGATAGCCATTTACGTTTTTGCACGTATTCTTGTTGAAAATAACCTAAATGAGCTGTTGGTCCCCCAAACGACGTACAACCTAACTTTAATGAAACATAAAAAATCTCCCATAGCGTTCGCAAACTCTCAACTACTTTCCATATCTTTTTTTTCATCTTACATGGAAAGATGATTCTTTCAGATTAAGAGTTTGTAAATTTTCATGCATCGCTAATCTTTTTTTATTTTAATGGCGGAATCAAGTCTACTCCCATCCTTCTCGACAGGAACTAACGTATAATTTTTCTCAGATAAGTATAGTCCATCCACACGGCTTCCCCACTTTGTCCCTTCTTTATTTAAAGGATAGGGTGTTTCAAAAGTCCATGACTGCCCACCTTTAGACTGAATTTTAAAGAGTAGAGCCTCATTGACGATACTTGTCTCCGAATGAAAATAAATGGTAGTTGAGATAGGGGTGGAAACTACACGATCAATCATTAACTCTTGCTGATCAATATGTTTGATTTTTTTATCGATTGAAAAAACATGCCGATCTTCTTGTAATTGCTCTTGTGAGGCCTCTACTTGAAATTCCCACGGATTTTCAATGCGTGTTTCTACATTCCAATCTTTATAACGAATGTCCAATTCTAAAATTTCATCTGTCGGGAAATCATCCATTTTGATGCTATTATAAATGGTATAAATATTTGCAGATTTTGCAATAGACTGACCTCCATTACGAACCATATAATCTTTGCCGTTAACAAGTATTTGAGGAAAGAAAAACACCTGATGATCTGGCTTAAACTCTTTAGCAGGCTCGAAGGTTGCATTCAATAAAATTTGATTGTCATCCATGATCACTTCATTTAACGTTAAACGCCCTAGACTATTGTTAGCTGTTTCCCCTACCTCTGTTTTATAAGCTTCAAAATCCACGTCCCTTTCCCATAGCCAGTAAAGCAAAGAAGAACTACTAACTACTAAGACTAATAAAAATACAACAACCATTCTCCACTTTTTGCGTCCTCGATTTTCCTTATTTAAATCTACAACTCGAAAGATATCATCGGACAACAAGTACACCTCTTTTTTATAAATAGTTATGATTTATTGTAGTTAGTAAAGAAGCATTATATAACCTGAATAGAAAGAAGGTTGGACAAAAATCACTATGTATGTAAAGGAATTATTCAATCCCTTTATTTTAGATGACGAGCCTTATTTACTTCTTGCATTAAATAGTCCACGAATAGATCATCCCTTACTAGCCAAGCCTGGTAATATCGCTTTACATACCATTCGGCATCTTTAAAGCTCATAAAGGTTTGCTCAAGCGGAATTTTATTTATTTCAATGATCCAATCCATTTCATTATTTGAATAGAGAAGAAATAATTCATCGTGGTGATTTTTATAGAAGGTTCCAAAGGTGGTGCCCTTAAGGTTATAGCGATTTCTTTTTGCGTCCTCAGGAATGGGCTCTAAGTGGAAAGTTTCTAGCACAAATTGCTTGTATGCCTCCACAGTTAATGAGCACCCAGCTGCTTTTGGATGCCCTCCTCCACCAAACAAGGCTGCGATGGCCGCCACATTAATATGATCATGTATCGTACGGAAGGATACTCTTTTACTCCCCATGTTAATCATGGCAATATAATCAAGATGCGCGTTTTCTTTCCCTAATTCATTGCCAAGCTCAGAATGATAAGATTCTGCATAAACAACACCACCATAGAAGTCACCTAAATTTGTTTGAATTAGCTCACGTTTTTTTCGACGAATATAACGTTCTATTTTCTCCTCTTCCATGCTTAAAATTTTCTTTTCGAATTCATCAAAGTCGAAATGAGACTGACCTTTTAAACGATCCAGCATTTTCTCTTCGAATTCTTCTATAGACACTAAAAAAAAGAGTGCATTCAATCGTTGCGCCTGATAATTTCCGTTCCTTTCCCATTCCCATGTATCATACTGTCGCACTAGCTCAACAAACTCTGTTAGAACATCTGTTTTTTCTAATAGCCCATGCATGACAAGATATTGATAAAATAATGATGTGGCAGACGTTAAAAGGCCCTGTTCATCTTCCATTACAACCTTACCCCACTCGTACTGATTGAGGTGGAGGGCTGTTTGGTGATGGTCTAAAAGCTGCACATTCCCAGTAGCCTGAAAGTAATCATCAATTCTTTTTTCGTTCCCCTCATTCGGAGAAAGATCTGTAATAAATAAAAAAGATTTGGACTGTTCATTTTCCAAAAAGAACTCGATCTCTCGGTCAAGTGCTGTAACAGAGTTATATCGTATTTTCACCTGATCGTTAAACGCTAGCTTAGCTAGAATCCCGCAGCCTACACCATCTAAATCGTTATGTGATAGTAATTTATACATGTCTTCACCTCCGATATAGTATGGTTACTTTTTTGTTATTCAAACAAAAAATATCGTTGAAAAAGTATACGTGATCACATACATTTAAAACAATTAATTCAGCTACATACATTCATATCAGAAGGAGAGATATCAATGAAACGTAAGCTCGCCTATAGTGGAATTGTCATCGTATTAATACTCGCTTTAGCATTTTCAGCCTATAAACTAATGAATGCCCGCAATTATCAATTGTTTGGAAACATAACCTCTCAAGTCGAGACAAATGACAAAGTTGTTGCGTTGACATTTGATGATGGACCAACTAAAAATACCGATGCTATCTTATCGCTACTAGACGATTATCAAGTGAAAGCAACGTTTTTTCTAATTGGAAAGGATATCGAAGGACAACCTGAGGAGGCGAAAAAAATTGCTGAGGCTGGTCATCAGATTGGAAATCATACGTATTCACACAAGCGTATGGTATTAAAAAGTCCTGCCTTTATTAAACATGAAATCGAAAAAACCGATGCCTTAATAGCCGATATTGGCTATACGGAATCAATCGTAGTAAGACCTCCATACGGCAAAAAACTAATTGGATTCCCCTATTATTTAAATAAACATAAGCGAGAGACGATTACATGGAACTTAGAACCCGATACGTTTTTCACACAGGCTGATGAAAAGGTGAGGTATGTAAAAGAAAACATTCAACCAGGTTCCATTATTTTAATGCACCCTATGTATGATTCTACGGGTAATGAATTACAGGCCATAGAGGAGATTTTACAAACAATAATGGACGAAGGTTACACATTTGTAACGATTAATGAACTTTTAATCATCAAAAACGATTAATAAAAAAATACTTAGGAGTCTGTGCCTACTATAGGACAGATTCCTTAGTCAATACTAGTTATGAAGCAGCAATATTATGTTCATTCACTATAATATTAACATTATAGTATTTTATATTATTTACTCTCCTACCATTCCACCTTCACAAATTTTACACAGCCTACACTCCCTTATTACATAGTTAAACAACGAAGTTCCTCAATGTTAGATTTTTCGGAAATGTTAATATATATTTTTTCAGTAAAATATAATCACCATCTCTGCTAAAATATGCTATTATACTTTTAGTATAAGGACCTATTTTCATTCAATTGAAAATAGAGGAAATATGAACTACGAAGGATGATGATGATGCAAAATATCCAACAATTATTCCAGAGCGAAGATGGAAATATTCAACAAAGAGAGAATTTTTTATCCTTATTAGAGAAAATTGTTTCTTCATTAGATAAGTTAAAGGATCCAAATAGAACGACACTAGGTCCAATGAAAGACCGCTCTGCTAATTTTTATCAAGAGCTTATGCAGGACCATCAAGTACCGACAACTGGCGTTGGCCTCGATCAAGTGGTAGAGGAATTAACAGAATTAATGCAAGGGCATCCCTACCATACACGTAACTTTGTCACAAATGTTTTACCAATGGCCAGCATTCCTGGCGTATTAGGTCAGTTTACAAATGCCCTTCTAAATGGCAATAACTTATGGGATGTTTATGGACCTGCTGCTGCTGAGTGTGAGGTAAAGGTAGTAGCTATGATGTCTAAATTAGTAGGCTATGATTATACGAAAAGCTTTGGCTATACTACATGGGGTGGTCAAGGGGCTGTTTTCAGTGGATTACGTCTAGCTATTGCAAAGCAATTCCCACACGCTAAGGAAGATGGTGTTCCTAATAATTTATATTGTTTTGCTTCAGAAAACGCACATTATAGTCTTTTAAAATCTATTGAAGCAGTAGGTATTGGCAGTAAACATCTAGTACGCGTAAAAGCAGGCAAAGATCACTCCATGGATGTAGAAGACTTACGTGCACGCATGACTGAGGTCATCGAAAAAGGCGGCATTCCTGTCTATGTCGTAGCAACTACAGGGGCAACAGATCAATTTGGCATCGATGATGTAAAGGCTGTCAAAGAAGTTACAACTAGCCTTGAGCAAAAGTACAACCTACAACCAGTACATATTCACGCTGACTCAGCTTTAGGTGGTTTTTATGCATTTTTCAATGATTATGATTTCAAGAATAACCCACTTCAATTTGAAGAGGATGTATTACAAGGTCTGTCACAAATCCATGAACGTATGCAGCATCTAGCCATTGCAGATAGCCTTTGCTTTGATTTCCAAAAGCTTGGACAAACACCTTATTTAACAAGCTTATTTTTAATTAAAGATGGTAAAAGCTTACAGTTATTAGATATTGAGGACTTTGATACACCTTATGTGGGTAATCGTGGCTACGGCTCCTACCATACAGGTTATACGTTAGAATGCTCTCGCATGGGTAGCTCTATTGCCATTTTGGCTGCTTTACAAGCATTCGGTAAGGAAGGCTATCAACAAATACTAGCCAATTATGTACGTGTGAATTTAGCATTCCGTGCACAATTAGCTGCAAAAATACCAAGCCTACAGGTTGTCAATGAAATGAATATTGGTCCAGTCACTGCCTTCCGTTTATACCCTAGTGACTTGAACTGGCAAGCAGAACAAGCTGGTCACTATTCACAAGATCAAATTGAACGTATTAATGCCATCAATGCTTCTTTATTTGAAATAATCGGAGAAGGTCGAGACGAAGTATTCTTTGGTGATACAACTCGAGTTTGCACAGTTCTTACAAATGATACAACACAACTTGTACCAGTGGCCGCGGCAAAGTTCTTCTCCATTTCACCTTATACGGAGACGGAGCATATCCCGAATATGATTCAATTCTTACAGAAAAAGCTTCAAGTATTGGAGGCGTCTCAAATTGCGTATCGTCAATAAATTTAAGAGTTCTTTACTCTATAAATATATTGCTAGCTTCACTATTCCGATAGCCATTATTTCGTTGATATTTAGCATTGTCATGTTTGCTGTTTCCTATCGCATTATCGACAATTTTGTTATTAAACAATTTGAATCGACATTAGAAATAACATCGAGCACTATATTTGAAAATATCGATAAAAATGATGTCAAGGCTGCGGATAATGGTAGTCCTGAAAAATATAAAAAATTATTAGATCAATTGAATGCAACAATTAATAAATACGATATTGAAAATGCCTATGTGCTTTCTAATGCAAATGGGAAAGAGCATATCGTCGCTTTAAGTGATACGGACAATCATCAGCAAGATTATGAATTTAGTGTAGAAATGCGTGAAGCTATCAACACTGGAACGATTCAAACAAGTGATATTTATAAAGATGAGTATGGTATCCATAAATCTATATTCATCCCATTCAAAGATACAGATATTATTTTTGGTTTAGATATGGACGCTTCCTTTATCTCTAAACTTCAAACAGAAACACTTTGGATTTGTATAATTATGACGGTTATTTTTGTGACTTTAGGCATTATCGTTGCTTACTTCATTAGCGTAGGCATTACGAGACCAATCAAAAAAATGACTCAATATGTAGGACAAGTTGCACAGGGAGAATTAGCAGTTGAACCGCTTCAAATAAAGGGCTCCAATGAGATTGCTCAACTTTCATCTGGCATTGAGAATATGACAGAGGATTTACGTATATTAATTCAGCAAATTGCTCAAAATGCTGAGCAAGTGGCGGCCATGTCTGAGGAATTAACGGCAAGCTCTGAGCAAACAAGTGCATCCATACAGCAAATTACTTCTTCTATGCAAGAAGTGGCGGCCGGTTCAGAAAAACAAACCTATTCGATTGAAGAAGTCGAAAGTCATATTACATCCATCTCAGGCAAAATGTCTGAGGTTGTTACTAGCGTTACGGATGTAACTGAAAAGGCATTCGATGCGTCAGCTATTTCAGAAAAAGGTAATACTACGATTAAAGATGCCACTGAAAAAATGGCTGTTACTTCTCAAGCTATTCAAGAATCTGCAACTGTTGTAGAACGCTTAAGTACGTACACGAATGAAATTGGAGATATTGTCACATTAATTACACAGATTACTGATCAAACCAATTTACTTGCATTAAATGCTTCGATTGAGGCAGCTCGTGCAGGTGAACATGGAAAGGGCTTTGCGGTCGTTGCAGAGGAAGTACGTAAACTAGCAGACCAATCATTAGATGCAACAAATAGTATTCGTACACGTATTGAAACGATTAAAGAAGAATCTGCTCAAGCCGTAAAATCAATGGCGATTAGCAGTAGTAATCTCGCTGAAAGCTCTACAACCTTCAACGCCTCAGGTGAAGCATTTGCTGATATTTATGCCCATATCACAGACCTGACGAAGGAAATGGATCATGTGAATAACATTATGGCCAATATCAACGAAGGAGTTAGCAGTATTGCTGTTTCTGTTGAGCAAGTGGGAGTCGTAGCTGTACAATCATCAGGTAATATTCAAAACGTAGCAGCTGCCTCTGAGGAGCAATCTGCAAGTATTGAAGAAATTACTGCATCCTCCAATAACTTAGCTGAGATGGCACAGGAACTTCGCCATATCATCCAGAAATTTAAATTATAAATAAACATAACCGCTATACCTGAAAAAGGTGTAGCGGTTTTTTAGTAGAACAAAAAAATCTTCTACCAAGAAGGTAGAAGATTAAGCAATAATACTTTTCACAACTTTTGAAATCACTGCACCTTCAGCTTGACCAGAAAGTAATGGCTTAGCAATTTTCATAGCCTCTCCCATATTCATTCCTTTTTCAACACCAGCGGCTACTAATTTTTCAGCAATCTCTTCTTCCGATAATTGCTTTGGTAAGAATGATTTTAAGAGTACTAATTTAGCTTCCTCTTTCTCAATTAAATCTGCTCGTTCAGCCTTTTGAGCACCCTCTAAAGCCTGATTTGTTTGTTTGACCTCTCGATTTACAATGGCCATTTCTTCATCAGCAGTTAAAGCCTCTCCCTTTTCCTTTTCAGCCAAATCTAAAGCCGATTTTAAAAGAGATAATACACCCTTTGCTAAAATATCTTTTTCTTTCATTGCTGTTTTTAACTGTTCAAATACCTCTGTTTTTAACAATGTCTTCACTCCTTCAAGCCTTTATATTCCAAAAAATTATACCACAAAACTAGCCTGAACACTTTTAATCAGAACTTCACTTGATAATGGAGCATTCCCTTTAGTTCCAACTGATAGGAAATGAGCCCCTGTAGAGCCATTTCCTCGCGCAATAAATTCTCCCCAATAAAAAACACACTAACAAAACTAGCTTAAAATTCAGCTGTTCGCCTAGCGTTGTTCATGTGTTCTCCTTTTATTAGGTTGTTAAAAAAACCTTCCCTTTATTAGTATGGCTAGATTCAACGGCGTCTATTGCCTTGTGAATGTCCAATAATGGAAAGTACGCATTTACGTTCATCATTGTTAATGACCCATTATGTACGAGGCTGATTAAATGCTGCATACATTGTTGCCATTTTTCTGTTGTCGACTGCAGTTGCCAGTGTCGTAAATGAAACATCCTAGCCTGGACCTTTGCTTCCTTCACAATGTTTGCCCAATCCACCTGTACTCCTGATAAAAGGCCAATAGCTAAAAAATTCCCACCAGGTTTCACACAAAATGCAAGTTGGTTGCCAGCATCTCCTCCGATGGAATCAATGGCAGCATCTGCACCTCGCCCATTTGTTAATGCCATCACCGTCTCATACAAGGGCATATAGGACGTATCAATGACATAGTTGGCCCCAAGTTGCTGTAATTCCTCCGTATGTCGACCGTTTCTTGTAACCGCAATTAGCTGGAAACCTAATAATTTCGCAAATTGCGCATAAATATGTCCGATAGCTGAGCCACAAGCGTTCACTAATAAAACATCACTCGATCGTAATTTTAGAACCTCTGTACAAGTTACTAAAGCTGTAAGAGGATTAATATACATTTGTGCTGCAGTAAAATTATCCATGTCAGTAGGGATAGCTACAGCAAATTCAGCTTGGGTTTTCACCATTTCCTGCCAAGTCCCCTCTCCCCGTAGAGGTAGCACTCGCTGACCAAGAAGCTTGGGAGAAACAAGCGATCCGACAGCTTCAACAATGCCAACGCCCTCATAGCCAGGTACTGTTGGTAAAGTGATTCGATGAGCATATTTCCCCCATATTGGTATAAGATCAGATGGATTGATCGGCCTTGCTAGCATACGCACAAGAATTTCCTGTGGAGCAGGAGGTGTAATGGTTTTATTTTCAACCCTTATTACCTCTTTGGGATTTCCATATTCATATATTTTAAGAGATTTTACTTTCACTATTCTTTCTAGCTCCTTTATGGATTAGCTATTAAACAGCATCATTCCATGGGCATTTTTGAGTCACGTTTCTTAAACCAAAGCTTCTGATAAAATAATTGCTTCCCTTTAGCGCAAAATAATTGAACCCATCTAATATTTTCGTGCTGACAATGCTTTAACAAGGTCTCCATCCCTATTGTACCAATTCCTTTTCGCTGAAAATCTGTGTGCACCATCACATCACAGATAAAGGTTCGATAGATGCCTATACTAAGTCAACTATTGCTATTGCCTTGTTTAGTCGTTCATACAAATAAAGCCCCTTTGCATTCCAGCCAATTGTTTGGTGTCATGCCTGATACGCTTTTTTCGTTGGATAAGACTCACCTATTACATTTTAGGGTACTGTCATTGTACGACAGTTAGATGCCCCTTTTCGTTCATTATTAATTGGAGAGTGTCATTTATTTCTATACATATTGGACTGACCTGCGCAATCTTATCTGAAAAATACCACAGACGAGCACTAGGTCCTACTAAAATGTTGGCTCCATCTTCATAGTTTCCTAGAAAATTAAGGGAATCTTGTTGAATATTTTTGTTATTAATAGGCTTTATACCATATTCATTTAACTCTCCTGCTACTGCTAAAATAGCATCTGTTGTTAAATTAATTTCACCAATATGTAACACTTGATCGATTGAAAAAGTCGTTGTATTGAGCTTTGGATTCACTTCCTGTCTAGAAATAAACTCCACTATATTGCCCTCTGGATCATAAAAATAACATGAATAGGCTTTTAAAAATTGAAAATAAACTTCATCCTGACCTTCTGAAAAAAGTAGGCGGACTCGTTCATTCGCCCAATCCTTTGCTTGTTGAAATAAATTACTTGGAATGTTTAAAGCAAAATGATATTGTTTTTGGATTTGAGAAGAGACCTTCTCGAAAGTCATCTCACTCTCCCCAACAGCTATTGTAAAATAATCCTCTGTACCTTTTACCAATGCAAATCCCATTTGCTCACAATAAAATTGCTGCATCTTTTGTACATCATGAACTACTAGTTTAACCCTCGTAATTTTCATTCAAATCCACCCCTTGCTTGTAGTTAACTCTACTATACTGGTCATACAGGGCATTTTACTTCGTGCAAAAGAATGAAGTTTATTTAGATAGCTTACAGATGCTCTCGATCTCCTTTGCTAGTTGGCTGAGAACTCATCAAAAATTCCACATCAAATTGCGAATCATTTCGCATCTGGTGGCTGATTTGATGGTATTTTCATATTTCATTAAATCAAAGCGTCGTGTTTTTATTTCATGTAATGAAATTTACCAAATCTCTCATGTTAAAAATTCCGCTAAGCTTATTTTCTTTTTTTGATAATCTGCACCAATCTGTTGTAGTTCTTTTTCTAATTGAACTGCACCCGCTTCGATGCCTCTATATATTAATAACGGCAACTGCTCTAAAGATTTTTTAGCTGTTGAATAATCATAGGACAGTCTCTTTTTAAGCAGTAATAAAGTTTTAAGCTTATCCTTTCCATTGCCGGTAATATACATCTCATAGTAATTGTAAGAATGATCCTCCTGCTGCTCCTCCTCTACATTAGGTGGTACAAGAACACTCTGAAGAAACGCTACGAGATGATCATAAGCCATTTCAAAATCCCAACTCCCTGCGCCATGATAGGCAGTGAAAATAGCCGAATCCCCTCTCGATATATCTATACAATATGGATCTCCCTCATCCGTAGCGATGACTACATAATGTTGTGGCCAATCAGAAATGATTTCTTCTGTGACTGGATTATAATTGTAACCATCCTGTCCTCGCACTAAATCGGTAGCCCCGTATATTTGTAGGTTTATATAGTCACCTGTATTCCATGTAATTCCTTCCACGACATAATGTTTCAAAAAGTAGATATATTCATCCGGTAATGGCCAATGGCTACCTATTAATTGACTACCATCTTCTTCTAGTGGCTGATGAAAAATCATTGGATATATGGCGTAAAATGAAGGATTTTGTTGTTGAATCTCTGAAATAAAACTCCGCATGTTCTCTATTACTTCATCTATGTCCTTAAATACTTCATTCATAGTAGTTCCCTCCTTACTGCTTTGCATTTAATCATACCCCATCATTACCCAATGAAGGAGAACATGTTATAATTTTAAAGTGCATAGCCATAATTATTTCGTATATCTGTCTGTAATCTGATGACTTTTATCCAAGCCGTCACCATACTAAAAACATACACCAGATCTATTAAAAACAGTAAAAGGAGAAATCTCTTTTGAAAAATATAATCATCAGACGCCCTGAGCTAGCAGATACTCCTGTACTACATCAATTCTTCTTACATGTCATTCAGGATACTTTCGCTAAAGAAGGTCTTGCCGAGCTGGTGGACGATCAACAACTTGAATGGACAACGAAAAAACAATACTTAGCTGCTGACTTTGAAAGTCAGGGCCAAAAAAGGTTTTTCTGGCTGAGGATGGCGAAACAAAAGAAATCATTGGCACCATTGAGTATGGGGAGTCAAATGAATTCATTCAAAAAACGATTTTGGAAGACCTGTCAAATTGTCCAGAAATCGGGACCGTTTATGTTCATCCAAACTACCAAGGTTGTGGGATCGGAACGAGACTTGTGAAGAAAATGCTAACAACGTTAAAAATGAAAAACATCCCTAGCTTTTGCTTAGACAGTGGCTATAAACAAGCACAACTGGTTTGGCAGAAAAAATTCGGACAGCCAAACTATGTGCTTGAACATTTTTGGGGAACAAATAATCATCATATGATTTGGAAACGCGATTTACCATTTCAACTAAAGGAGTAAAAGATGTCCTTACAAATTACACAACAATTAGATGCAAAAAATAAATCCTATGTCAATCACATGCTTTATGAATATAATGTAGAACACTTTCCAAAAGACCTACAAGGGCGCTATAAGGAAATTAATTTATTCCTAACAGATCAAGACAGTCAAATTTTCGGTGGCATATTAGGAGAGGTTTGCTGGAACTGGTTAGAAATACACACATTAATGGTCGATGAAAAATTCCGTGGTCAAGGATATGGTTCAAAATTGTTAGCAGCCATTGAGGAAATTGCTTTAGAGAATACATGCGATTTCATTAAGGTTGACACCTTAAGCTTTCAAGCGTTAACTTTTTATGAAAATCATGATTATGAAATTTACGGGACCCTCGATCAAGTAGGAAGAGATTTTAAACATTACTATTTAAAAAAGACTTTACAATATGATTTTGATGATAAGTGAAGTTCAATGTCATTGACCTTCCATCGATGTGAGCAGTCCTAAATATTTGTTATACTTTCCGATGAATGTTAGTATAGTTTATACAGATTTAGTTTTTAATAGTGGAATAGTAAAAAATATGTAAGATTTAATAGCTTCAATAGTGACATTGAGGCTTTTCTCTTTTCGCAATTTGTAAGTGCCTATACTTATTATGTTTGGAGGGAAATGAAATGTTAAAATTCATTGATGATTTAGCCGGTGCGATTTTCGATGTATTTATGCTATTTTGTTATTTCTTGGCAGGCGTAATAATTGTAGGAGTCCCGATCTTTTTATTAGCTAAATTCTTTTTATGGTTTCAATAAATATAGTAGTCGACATCGAAATGCCAAAAGGAATCACCCGCTTTACGGTGATTCCTTTTTGTTTTCTTATTCATCTATGTTTATAGCTCAGCAAGCCCTTTAAACAATTCGACTCCTGTTACGATCAGGTCATCTTTAAAATCATATTCAAAGGTATGGATGTTTGGATAATCCTCTCCATTCCCTATATAGCAGTAAGAGCCTTTTGTCAGTTTTGTATAATGACCAAAATCCTCTGAAGCACGGAAAGCCTCCTTTAACTCGAGCATTGGTATATTTTTCTCTGCACAAACCTGACGTATTTTATCGGAGCTCTCTTCGTGATTAGCCGTTTCAGGGAATTCATCCTGATATTCAAAACGAATTTTCAGCCCATATTTTTCTGCTTCTACTTGCGCTAGATTTTCCAATTTATGCTGAAGTTTACCCATCTCTTCCTCATATAGAGCTCGGATAGTCAATCGTAGTATGCCCTTACTTGCGTTAACACCAAATGCTTTCTCTCCGATATCTACTTGGACGACGGTGCATAATACATTACCTTTATTCGCTGTTGGATCAATAAAGCTTGGAATGCTATCAATAATTTTTGCTATGGCAAAAGCAGGGTTTATGCCATTCTCGGGTTCACTTGCATGAGATGGCACCCCCTCCATATAGATAGACATTCCTTTTGATGCATACTGAGCTGTCCCATTAATAACATAAACCGTATTTTCTTTGATGCCACTCATATTATGCCAGCCAAAAATCTCATCGATTTTCTTTTCTTCTATTAAGTCGGCACATTCTATAGCACCATCACCAGTTTCCTCGGCATGTTGGAATAAAAAGAATATATTATTGTCAGAGCCCTTCTGATCGATTTCAAGGGCAAAGCCGCAAAGTGTTGCGGAATGTCCATCATGACCACATTTATGAGAAACACCAGGAAACTTCGAACCGTAAGAAAGTTCAATCGTCTCCTCAATCGGGAGGGCATCAAAATCAGCCCGAAAAGCAATATTTCTTTTGCCTACTTTTGAGTGATAAACGGCATAAAACCAACGCCCCTTATCTACGACTTCAAGATTTGTATGGGTTTTAAGAAACTCTATTAAATGCTGTTTCGTCCATGCTTCATGATTTGATAATTCTGGATGCGCATGTAACTCATGTCGTAATTGTATAGCCAGCTGTAAATTATTCTTTTCCATTATTCTGTATCTCCTTTAACTCATCGCAAATCTCTTAACATTCTGATTGTTTACTAGAAAAATGGATGCAACCAACGATCATGTCATTGATTATTTTATTTCTTTATCATGTATATGAGCTTCTAAAAATGGCTTATAGCTAGGATCATGAATTTTCCCTTTTTTATACAAATAAGTACCCACAATAAAGTACATTATTAGCATAGGAACACCAATATAGAATGAGAATCTTGTTTCAGGACTATAAGCTGTATAAATGGCAATGGCTATTAAAGCAGCTAAACAAAGTAGCGTTGGAATTGGATAAGTTCGCATTTTGAATTTTAGCTTATCGACAGACCCTCCATTTTTCACTAACCACTTCCTAAATTTATAATGGGAAAGATAGCTACCAAACCAGCCAAGTAGTGTATTAAAGCCTGCAATAGATGTTAACCAAATAAATACTTTATCTGGTGAAATAAAGTTCGTAATCAGCGAAACCTGTCCAAGGAATAATGTCAAAATTACCGCATTCATTGGAATGCCTCGTTTATTAACCTTCCCTAATGCTTTTGGTGCTTTCCCTTCTTTTGATAATGCAATCAGTGTTCTACTTAGGAAATAAACAATCGAGTTCGCTGCAGAAACCAAAGATGTTAGAATAATAATATTCATGATTGTTGCAGCTCCAGGAATGCCAGCTAAACCTAAAAGACCAGCATATCCATTACTTAGAACGCTTACATTTTGATAAGGTACAACTAAACCAATGATGGTAATAGATCCAACATAGAAAATTAAAATACGAAGGAAAATTGTATTAATGGCCCTTGGAACGTTTTTCTGCGGGTTTTCTGCTTCACCTGCCGCAGAAACAACTGTCTCAACACCTAGATAGGACCAAACTACACCAGTCATCATAATAATGACCGCTGTCAAACCATTTGGAAACATCGATTCACTGTTCCAATTTGAAAAACCTATAAATCCTTGTTCTCCAATCACTCCGAAAATCATTAGGACACCAATGATAAGAAATACAATGATGGCAAGTACTTTAATACCGGCAAACCAATATTCAGCTTCCCCATAGGATTTCACATCAATTAAGTTCAAAAACAAAATGATAGCTGAAATACAAAGACAAAATATAAAGGTAGACGTACTTGGGAAAAATTGATTAAGAATCATCCCTCCCCCAACAATTTCAGCACCGAGCCCGAGGAATCCATTAATATATAAATTCCAGCCAACCATAAAACCTAGCACGGGGTGAACAAATAAACCTGAATAGGTAGTATAAGCCCCTGGTATAGGCATGAAGGTTGACATTTCTCCAAGACCCTTCATTAACACAAATACTAAAATACCAATCACTAAAAATGCTATAGGACCTCCAAGAGCTCCAGCATTTGAAACAACATTTCCAGATGCAAGAAATAATCCTGTCCCAATGGTTCCACCAATTGAGATCATTGTAAGATGTCTGCGTTTTAACCCACGTTGTAAATCGTACTCTTTATTCTCCACTGTAAATCCCCCTAAATCTTCCAAATCATAGCCTTTCTACACCATTAATTACGTCTCCACATATGCCTCTGGTGTTTCTCAAGCTCACTTGAAAAGCTTCTCTAAAAACCGTCAGCCTGATATTGCATAAACACCTGCCGTAGAAAGATTTTTTCCCCTTATTAAAGAGAGAGAAGTTTGTTGAAACAAAATAATCCCCTTTCTCCTTTGTTAAAAGACAATATATAATATTCAGTCTTTAATTCTATATATTATATATTTTATTTTATATGTCAATAAAAAAAAGAATCTGTCTCATTTGAAACAGATTCTTAGTTTTTCCAGTTTTTCTAGCAATTATAGCAATACTTTCTCCGCTCTTTCCATATTCCAGTGAACTTCTTTGAGGAATCTTTCTAAAGCAATGGCATCCCCATTCTTGAAAAAATCAAGAATTTCCCGATGTTCATTGTTGAGCTGCGTTAACATTTCCTTTACTCGATCAGTTGAGTCATTTTCCCCTAAGTTTTTCATAAATTTTTTCTCTAATTGCAGTAAAAGTTCGATCAAACTTTTATTCGGGCATAGCTTATGATAAACACCATGAAAAGCCTCTTGCATTTTATCGTACATCCTGTAATTTTCTGTATTAATGGCTAAATCAATACTTTGAATATAAAACTCCATCTCCTTCATATCTTTTTCCGTTAATAATGGCACTGCCAGTGAGGCAGCTAATCCATCCAATGCCCCTATAATAAAATAAGTCTCTTTCGCTTCTTCCTTCGTTAAACTTTTGATGACAAATCCTTTACGTGGGATATTTTCTAGTAAACCTTCTGATGTCAGCTGAATGAGTGCTTCCCTTACTGGTGTTCTACTTACATTGAGGCTTTCACTAATATGGTTTTCATTCACCTTTTTCCCAGCCAGCAAGCTCCCATTGTTAATTTGTTCCACAATATAATTATAAACATGGTCTTTTAGCGATAAATATTCCATTATGAATTCTCCAATACGTTATTTAATACAATATATTGTATGTATAAATTGATTTTAATATATACCCTATTTTTTCTCAATTAATTCTTTTCTTATCAATGGAAAAAGTACTAATTAACACAGAACACCCTAATAGAGGTAAAAAGAAAAAGACCACCCTTTAGAGTGATCCTTCAGATTGGAACTATTTATCATTGTTTTTCAGTCAGCATTTTCACTACTTCTTTAATTTGTAGTTCTAATGAGATTGGGTCATTGCCCCAGAACAACTCTGGGTCAAGCTTGAATACTCGGTCATTCTTCACAGCGTCAAGTGACTTCCAAAGTCCTTCGCTCTCTCCCCATACCTCTGAGATTAAATCACCTTGATCGATGAAAATATAATCGCCGGCATAATCAGGAATGACTTCATACGAAACCTGACGATAAGCCTCTTTCCCTATCATTTCTTTCGCCTGTTTCGCTGGTGGCTTTAGTTGAAGATGCTTATAAATAGCTTCTCCGCCTCTATAGCCTCCGTCACCATAAATATAAAACCCTTTATCTACTACAAAAACGCCCATCAGCGCAAACGTATCCTCGGGTTTAATTATATTTGCAAGCTGTGCTCGTGCTTCCTCAGCTGTGTGATCTAATTGCTTAATCCATTTTTCCGCTTCATCCTTTTTGTTCAAAGCATCGCCCAATAGACGCATGGTTTCATAAATATCTCCTGTTGAGCTATAAGGAATTGCAAGAGTTGGTGCAATCTTCTCATATTGCTGAAGGATTGCCTCATCACTTACCCAAGTAATGATTAAATCTGGTTTCAGTTGTACGATGGTCTCTAATGATCTCTCTCCGGTTGTTTCAATTCCATCAATCTGCTCCTGGATTACTTTGTTCTCCAAATCCCATTGTGTAGAACCGATCGGCTTGACACCTAGTACAAGTAGCTCTGGTAAATAACCGTCTGTCACAATACGCTTTGGATGACTTGGCATTTCCAAATCTCCACGTTGTGTTTTAATAATCTTTGTTGCGGATTCTGACGTTTCAGCTGTAGAAGCATCCTGATTTGTATTGGATTTAGTGCTGTCATTGGCATTGCCACATGCCGTAAGTACGGTGATTAAAGCAAGAAATACTATCGATTTTAACAACTTATGTAAGTACAAGATTGTACCTCCTTATTTGATAATGATTATCATTCGCGATGATATATTCATTATAGAGACAGTCTTGTACAAGAACAACGCCTATAAATTGGATGTTTCACAGGGAAAATTGTTGGATTCGATTTTATTAATTAACAATTTTACCATTACATCCAGCTGGAGCTCCAATGAGAAACCATCATCAAACCAAAATTCATTGAGCTTCAGTAGATGTAATTGGCAGCCTTGCTCATACACTAATTGTTGCCAAATGGAACGCTGCATAAGCTGAGCACGGAACGATTCCGTATCATCCGTTGGCACAATCAAAAACATATGACTAGCCGCATATATGGGCAAGTCCTGCTCTGTCACTTTAAGATGCTTACCAGTTTGAAGTATCTCCTGTTCAATGGTTTGAGGGGCTCGTAGCCCTAATAATTCAAATAGAGTGTAGGCGGAGCGCACTGATAGATAAGGGATTAGCCATAAATTATCGTGACTTAATTCAAAGATACCAGCTGTTGTATCTGACTTAAAAAATGGTTGAATGACTTCTCTTGCTTCTTGAGCGGACTGTTGCAGCTTTACAATCCACTCCTCAGCCTGTTGTGTACGCCCTAGTAGTGTTCCAAGCAGTCTTACCTCTTCCAGCTTGTCCAACTGCCCCCAAGGAATTGTTAAAACAGGGGCAATTTGTTCGAGTGTTTTCATTATATCAGGATAGTTATAAAAATAAGTTGGTGCCACAATTAACTCTGGCTCGAGCTGGCGTATCTCTTCAAGTTGATCAAAGGACTCTATTTCCACAATGGTCGACAATCGTTTATGCAATAGCTTAGAAGATTGAAGCAGCTCTCGTGTAGTAGCGAGGGGTTGAATGCCCAATGCTACTAATGCCCCAAGAAATTGTATACTAACAATACGATGAGAATGCCTCCTCTTACGAAAACTACTAGGCGAAAGATGAACATATTTAGTAAAGGTTTTCCCCAAATATGAACCGTCAGCGAATCCTGTTTTCAACGCAATATCCTGCAATTTGTCATTTGTTCCTAGTAGCAGAAGCTTTGCTTGATCTACCCGAATTTGATTCACATACTCAGCAAAGCTCCACCCTGTTTCCTTCTTAAACAGCGAGGAGAAATAGCTTTCGTTAAAGCCAGTCATATCGGCCATAAAAGAACGCGTTAGCGGTGCTGCAAAATGTTGTTTGATATATGTAACAGCCTGTTGTATTGCTTGATCGTTCGTCACAAAACTGTTATCAATACTCTTTCTTTCAAAAATGGTATCGAGTAATTCGTGCAGAAGCAAATGAAGCTTAGGGGTTGTATTTAGGTTTTGCGTTTGCTGGAACTGTTCCAGCAAATTTTTAAGCAAACCTTCTGCATACCGAGGAAATTCCATGATCTGCCCATGTGCAGGCAAATGCGTTAAATCAATCACATATAACAGCTCATCCTTCTCCCGTTTTGCCAACCGGTAACTAGTAAATGAGATGCTGTAAACAGGTGCAAAGCCCTCACTAGCGTTTGGAACTAGATAGATATCCTGCTCTTGGTGTAAAAGCAAGACAAATTGCCCTTTACCTATTCGATAAATACCTTTCTCTGTTCGAATAGATACGGGCTGTGTCGGAATGATAACCATAGGAAATGGGCCTGCCAGCACAACAGGGCTAATCGTTCCCTCGTCTGCTAGAAGCATTGTGTCCAGAAGCTCATATGTCAACATTTCATTGAAATCCCCCATTCTATTTTTTGCAAAACAATCTTTATGTACAGTGTTGTCAGACAGCAAGTGTGACCCAATCATTGAGGCCTAACCAACTAAATTGTAATCTACCATAAATAAAACAAATCCAAAAGGGGTTCCAAACTAACTTAATTAGCTCATTTACAGTTTCTCGCCCATCTATTTTAATTGATCTTGTTATTCATTTTATAAGAAAAAATTGCGTTAGCTTATATAAGCTTTGCTCCAATAATCAACTCAAAAAAGCCCAAGTCCCGTCCTGAACGCGAGCCTGGGGCTTATTAAGCCTAATCAAGTTCATGCTTTATCTGAAATGCAAATTCTTCAATCGTTTTTCGATCTTGATAAATGGTAATTCCAATCCCAGAACGAGTAGATCGACTTGACATATATTCACCAGCATCTATCCAACATTGAAATTGGTAAATTTGTTCTTCAATCAACTCACTTTTGTTTGCCGAGATAGACAATGAAAAGGAAGGATCCGTTGAATCCCATACTCCTGCTTCTAATAATTCTTCCCAATTTCTTAGAATTAACGTATGTAACATCATCAGGTCACTTCGTAAAACGAAAAATGTATAATCCAAATGATGATTACCACAATAAAAATGAATATTAATTGTACTAGAAACAGCATCCGTTTCCACTATCTTAAACTCCATACTTGTTCTCGAGGCACTAAATGATCTATCTTTTATAATGGCCATTCATTTTCACTTCCATTACTAGTATAAATTTTAAAGCAATCACTCCAGAATCAAGTTTACCACTTTTGGAATTTTCTACATAAAGGAAATGAAAATTTTATCTTTGTATAAGTATACTTGTCCATAGATTTTTCGACCCTCTGCGACCTCCTGATAAGAACTGTTCATATTCATTTACTATACATAAAGTTCACCACTGCTAGAATTATCTAATTTCTACACATACACAAAAACAACAATATAAATTAATATGGCAGGAATTACGTAAGAGGAAATACCCATCAAATTCCATTTGTCTTCATCAAGTGACCAAAGATAAAGAAATAAAGTTATCATCGTAATCCCAAAAGCGCTCATAAGAATATTTAATAATCCAATAATCCCCATCCCCTTTTCTATCCTTTACATTACATCTAGTATATTCTTTAACCATTTAGACCATGCTACCCGTCTTTTCATATTCGAAGCATCCTTTACAATAGTGTTCCAGCCAATTTTGACATATGTCTCTTGCCAATTAATGAATAATGTCAGTGCTTCCATGGATATACATGCCCATTCACTCAACTTCGTGCTGCTATCTATTTTTATAACAAAAAAGTATTTGTCCTTTTACACCAATATTATAATACAAAAGAAAAACTGCCTATCACGACGCAGCCTATAATAAACATACTATTTTCCAAGTGAGTCTAATTTTTTGAGCGTAAGTAATACTTGCTAAATAAATGACGTTCCATTATTATAAAACGCTTGTTGAAAAAATTTGAAATAAACGAGGGATATTTAATTGGATACGTTAAATAATATCTTTAGGAGGTGTCAAAAATGAAAAGAGATAAGAAAAATACAGAATTTGCAACCGATGAGCCAACAAAACAAGCATTTTCTAGGGAAGCAGATCCAAGCAATATGAAAGAATCTAATGGGCGTAAGGGATCTACTGAACTCCCTCACCCAGATAAAGAAGACCTTATTATTGATGAGAAAAAAGGTAAGTCCACTTCATTATAATTTAAGACTATTTAACGTTTTATCTATTCAGACCGCTCATTTGAAGTGGTCTTTTTTTTATACTAGTTTTTAGTTTTATTAATGAGTCAAAGAATCCTACTAATGACAACAGACATTGACCATAGCAAGTTGCCATAATAGATTGCTGTCCACCTCAGTAAGAAGTTCAATCTCCTTCAATTTACTGGTTTGCCCCATTGACTGACCAATATGGGAATGAAGAAATAGGAGAAGTGTAATGGTATTTTCTTTGATACCGAAACCTTTAAAAAAGTTAATTGGGATAACTATGAGAAGTTAGATTTAGAAGCGATTGCTCCAGGTTACAAACAGCATGAATCATTGAAAGACTAAGGTCACTCAAACGAGTGGCTTTTTAATTATCAAAAATAACCGATTATTATCATGGTAAATAAGTACCATAATGGTTAAAGTTGTTTTTATAGGTTATTTATAATAGCCTTGTTAATTTAAAGGAGGATACATAAGTGGTTAATTTATTAAAAAAGAGTTTTATTTATTTAACGTTAGTGCTGCTATCATTAGTTAGCTTTAGTGTTGAAAGTGCATCTGCAGCAGAAGTAGTAGATTATGAAGAAGGGGTAACTAATTTAAATAATACACCTGAAAACAGTGCGGTAATCGGTGATCAGTTGCTTAAACCTGAAAAAGGATGGAAGCGATATGATGATTCAAACCCATTAATAAATTATTCAAACATGTATCGATTTTCGCACGAAGACTTGTATAAAAAAAGTCGAGTACAAGGTTATAATAAAGATATGAGTTTAACCTTCTATTTTGTGGGAACTAAATTTATGTTATTAGATTACATTGCTTATAATAGGGTGGATTTCACAATTACTATTGACGGTGTTTCTGAAGCAGCTACGGCAAAAGGTTATGGTATAAAAAGTCAGTCTATATACTATAAAAAAGTAGATTTACCTTATGGTAAACACAAAGTAGAGATAAACATAACAAATAATGTAAACAACGATACTTTTGCTCTAGATGCTATTGATGTGGACGGATTTTTAATATCAGAAAATGATGTTCCGAATATTGAATCCATAACTTTAGACAAAAATAATCTAGAATTACTTGAAGGTAGCCAAGATAAGCTAATAGCAACAACTACACCTGATACTGCAAAAGTAATCTGGTCATCAAGTGATGAAACAATTGCTACTGTAGAGCAGGATGGTAATGTTACGGCCCTTCATGAAGGTGAAGCAATAATTACTGCCAAAATTGAAGGTACTGATATTACAGCCACTAGTACAGTAATTGTTAAGAAACCAAACAATGAATTTTCAAATGCTATTTTAAGCATTACATTAGTAAACGGTATAACAAAAGAATATGATGTTACAAATACCGTTTTAAACAACTACTTAAATTGGTTTGAAAGTGCACAAGGTACATCAACATTCAAATTTTCTAAAACAATCTCACCTTATAAAAAAGTAACAGAATATATTGTACATGATAAAATTGCTTCTTTTGAAGTAAGAGAATATTAAACAAAAATTGACCAGGTACTCATCTTCCATTGAGCGCATGGTCTTTATTTTGGTGACTGATTAATAATTTTTCTACCTGAGTTTTCAAAGCCATATTAGCATATCTGAGTACCACATCATTACCTCCGTTGCAATTTGGACATCGCTAAAGTATTCGTCTATCTTTTTCACTTTTACTAATCTTATTTTTTCTTTTGCTAACAGTCTTTTCGAATCGTAATAATCATGTGTTATGTCTTTTAGTAATCTTTCAAGTATGGGTAAATAAACTTTACTCATTTTCAAATTTTCAATTACGGAGAAGTCACGTTGCAATGATTGAACTGCCATTTCTAGTATTAAAAATTTATGAAATAGTCGCCGTTGTTCAGGATTCAACATACAACTTCTTCCCCTCAACAAGAACGTTCGTTTGTATTTTTTCAGAACAATTATTTGCATTTTGACAAGTATTAATTTGTGGAAATAAAAAAGCCCAGGCTCAAATTAATGAGTACCTGGGAATCTTTCTATTATTCAGCTATTCCGCTTTAGATATTTCTTTAATATTCTCATCAAATTTAACTGGTGAAAGTATTAGACCACCGTTTTCATCAAATAAATAAGAAGTGTTATCGCCCCACCCATAAACATTGCCACTTTCTCCTAATGCAATTACAAATTGTTCACCAATAATAATATCAATTACTGGTTCTGGGATTGATATTTTCTCTTTACTAGTGATTGTTCTTTTTTTAGTATCACCTAAGCCTAGTTGTCCGTATTCATTACTTCCCCAACCATAAAGGTCTCCGTTTGCTTGTAACTTATAAAATGCCTTGTTACCAACAAACAATTGAGATATTGTTTGTACAGGTTTCTCAGGCTCCACTGGCTCTTCCTGCGGTGGTAGTAATTCGCCGTTTTCATCAATATCTAATGCATCCAAGTTTATACCTTTTGAATAACCTTCTGCTACTCGGATTATAGCACTATGTCTTTTATTTTCTAAACCTGTGACTTCAGCTATTAACGTCTGATTTTGTGTTGGTCCATGTATAGAAAATGTTTGTTTTACTTCTCCATCTATAACCAATTCTACTTTTTCAGCGTAATAATTACTTGTGTTCCATCTACGCACGATAATTCGAACTTTATCTCCTGTGAAATCAAATAATACAGGTTTATCATTTGCAGATGTATAAGAATAGCTACCGTTATACGGAGCACCATCTTTTGTGCTTTCGTATCCTTTTTTTATAATAGCTGGATGAGAATCGTCGTATCTTTTCCAACCAATTTCCGGTTCCTTTAATTGTTCTCCAATAGACGCTGCTTTAGCTTTGTTTCCCTCGATATCTAGAAGTGAGAAACTAAATAGTATAGCTATAGCTGCTGATACTATCATTAAAATCTTTTTCATAGTAATCCTCCAAAGTGATATTAATAGATTAATTATCCTATTTTTAAAATAATATAATTGACTTAATTATTATTCATTTTATTACATATTTCAACATATATTTCATCATATAACAAATGCATGTTAATACTTTTAATTAATACGCTGAGCAATAATGATTTTCAAACCTTCAAAATCACCACTTGTCATCGTGCCTTGGTCGAATTTATCAAGCCACGACTTATCAATTTTCTTTTTATCCACTGATTGTTTAATGTAGTCACGTACAGCAGCCTTCGTTGTGTCATTAGTGAATAACATTTTATCATCATCCTTTGCTATTGGTTTAGTTGTATTGCCTTCCACAATTAATTGCACTTGGTATTTACTATTGATTGGAATAATCACTTGTCCTTCAATTTTGTACCCCTTTGGCATAATCCAAGTTTGGCTTGACCCCGAAATGAGGACGATCAATATTACCTGTCCAATCTCCTCCCCATGTGGTGCCTAGATTACGTGCAATAGCACCTACTCGGCTTAGGGTTGCTACATCATATAAATCCTGTGGAGGACCAACAGCAATATCCCACGCTAATCGTGACTTATGATTGCTGTCTAGTGTCCAAGTAACAATTTGTCCCGGTCGAGTTCTTCCCTGTGCAAAAAGGTACTTCTGTCGTTCCTGTGAGCGATATGTTTCAGTAATAAAGACGTTCTTAATGCCTGCCTTAAAGCACTCTTGGAATATCAATCGACAGGCTGTTTGTGCAGCTGGTAATAGTTCAGAAATCTCTCGGCAGGTTGTTGTAATGCTTGTCATTTCACATCCCCCTTTGGTTTGTCATAATTCAATGCTTGCTCGCTGTCTGAGGTACCTTTGGTAGTCGGGTCGATAATAATACCGAGTAAACCTAAAATGCTTAATACAGTTTCTGAAATGGCTGTGATTTGAGCATTGTAAATCGTAATATCGACATTAAAAATGCCCGCTGTTTGATTAGCGAGTACTAGTAGTAAAGCGATTAATGACACCCAAAATTGTTTATGTTGTAAACGAACTTTCCAATTAATTTTCATGCTGATTCCTCCATTTATAGTTTCATAAAGTTTAGTACAAGGGCAATGATTGCTATTGCCCAGCCACCTCAGTTCTGTATAGCTTCTAGTACTTTGTTTTTACCAATGGAAACAGCTTCAATCTGCACCATCAATTCTTTAACTTGATCAACCTCAAGTTTTAATCCTTGGTACTCTTCACGCAATCCATTGTACTGTTTTATCAAATTACGAGTCTCTTGCATTTCCCCACATAAAGCATTTATTTGTTCGAATAATTCTTTATTCGAATACCATTCTTCCCCCATCTTTGACACCTACCTTACAAATAAAAATAGCACTGTTCGGCACAGTGCATTGCTTTGGTCTTGTTGTATAAAAATAGCCCTCCACAATTATCTGTGGAAGGCTTTAAAAAAGATTCACCACCAAATGGTGAGGTTTAATAATTAGTTGTCAACATTTATTACGTACCTACCTGTAACACCCTTACTATCTATATAATCTACTGTTATTACTGAACTTCCAGTTGATACCTTATTTATCTTTAGTGCAGCACCATTTTCTAAAGATACTGTTACTACTGATGAATTCGAAGATGTTGGATTTCTAAATGTAACGGTCCCTCCTGAGTTTTCAAATATTATTGCTTCTAAATAATAAACAGTAACACTATTTATGGACATAGAACGTGCATGTCCACTCTCAAATCCAGGCATTATTGTTACATTCGGTGTTGATGGTTCGCTATTCTCGTCTTATACCATTTTATCTCGGTTTTATAACGAGCCTTCACCGAGCAGGCGACTTTCATCGCACACGGCGATCCGTCAACAATAAATATCTAAAACTTATTTCCCCACTTTAACTATATGCATATCTATAAAAATAAAATATTGAGGAATGTTAATAAGTTTTTCAAAAATGTTAGTGGTTTAGATATAAAAAATAACGCTAGCTAATGCTGCGTTTACTTGTAAAACATGATTATGTATGTAAAAAAGAAAACGGCGAACATTGTACGCCAAATGTCATTAAATATAATACTAGTAAAATAAGCGAAAAGATAAATATTAGTTTTAACTTTCATTCCTTACGCCACACACATGTAAGCAACAGCTTAATCCAAAACGGTACATCTGTTTAACAGTAGAAAAAAGATTAGGACATAGTCGAACTGCAGTAACAGAAGATCGCTATGTCCACCTCAGAGAGAAAATGGTCAAGGGTGCTACATACTCTTTGACTCATTCGCTCACGCTTTATAAAAATTACTAGTGGTAGACCCACTTTACTGATAAAAAAACACTCGTTTTATTCAATGCTGTTAAACCAATATTACTTCGTATCATCCATCTTCAGTACAGCCATGAATGCCTCTTGTGGGACTTCGACTGAACCTACTTGTTTCATACGTTTTTTACCTTCTTTTTGTTTATCAAGAAGCTTGCGTTTACGTGAGATATCCCCACCGTAACATTTTGCTAAAACGTTTTTACGGATCGCTTTAATTGTTGAACGTGCCACAATTTTTTGGCCAACTGCTGCTTGAATTGGGACTTCAAATTGTTGACGTGGGATTAATTCTTTTAATTTTTCAACGATAATTTTACCACGATCATAGGCAAAATCACGGTGTACGATAAAGCTTAGTGCATCGACTTGCTCACCATTCAATAAAATATCCATTTTCACTAATTTTGATTGCTGGTAACCGATTAATTCGTAGTCAAATGATGCATAGCCTTTTGTATTTGATTTCAAATAATCGAAGAAATCATACACGATTTCTGATAGAGGCATTTCATAAATAATACTTACACGAGTTGTATCGATATAATCCATTGTCATGAAGTTACCACGTTTCATTTGACATAGCTCCATGACCGCTCCTACATAATCATTTGGCACCATAATTGTTGCTTTTACATATGGCTCCTCTACACGATCAATTTTTTGTGGATCTGGCATAAAGGAAGGATTATCTACTTTGATGGAAGAGCCATCTGTCATATGGACTTCGTAAATTACCGAAGGCGCAGTTGTAATTAGGTCAATATTAAATTCACGCTCAATTCGCTCCTGAATAATCTCCATATGTAGTAATCCTAAGAATCCACAACGGAAACCAAAACCAAGTGCTTGAGATGTCTCAGGCTCATACTGTAGAGCCGAGTCATTTAACTCTAATTTTTCTAAGGCTTCACGTAAATCATTGTATTTGGCTGTATCGATTGGGTATAAACCACAGTATACCATTGGATTTAAGCGACGGTACCCTGCTAGTGGCTCAGTAGCTGGACGGTTTGCATAGGTTACTGTATCCCCTACTCGTGTGTCCCCTACATTTTTAATAGATGCTGTTAAATAGCCTACATCCCCAACCGTTAATTCAGATTGTGGCACAACTTTTGGTGTATGTACCCCAACTTCAATGACTTCGAATTCCGCTCCTGTTGCCATCATGCGGATTTTATCTCCAGGCTTGACAGTCCCGTTGATAACACGAATGGAGATGATAACGCCTTTATAGGCATCATAAATTGAGTCAAAGATTAAGGCTTGTAGAGGTGCATCTGGATCACCTGTTGGTGCTGGTACCTTTTCAACGATTTGCTCTAAAATATCCTCAATCCCAATTCCTGCCTTAGCAGAAGCTAATACTGCTTCTGATGCATCTAACCCGATGACATCCTCCACTTCTTGACGTACGCGTTCAGGATCTGCTGCTGGTAAATCAATTTTATTAATAACAGGTAAAATTTCTAGATCATTATCAAGAGCTAAATAAACATTTGCCAGTGTTTGCGCTTCAATACCTTGTGCAGCATCCACTACTAAAATGGCGCCCTCACAAGCAGCTAAACTACGGGAAACCTCATATGTGAAATCGACATGTCCTGGTGTATCGATTAAATGAAATGTATATACTTCACCGTTTTTTGCTTCGTACTTTAATTGAACTGCATTTAATTTAATCGTAATGCCTCGCTCACGCTCTAAATCCATTGAGTCGAGGAGCTGTGCTTTCATTTCACGGGATGTTAATGATTTTGTTTGCTCTAAAAGACGGTCTGCAAGCGTTGATTTCCCGTGGTCAATATGTGCAATAATAGAGAAATTTCGTATATTCTCTTGTCGTTTTAAACGTGCTTCTCGGTTCATCTTTTCCACTCCTAATTAAACTATAATGAATTATACTATGAACGCTACTCAAAGTACAACAGCAACTAGACTAGAAAGCCTATAATATCAATACTTTCAATGTTCGCTACCGCAATTAAATTTCATATTTTTAAGTATATAAATACAGTGGGATTAGACTCCTTAATAAGAATTGATTGAAAAAAATATTATATTCTACGAAATAAAAAAAGTCAGCTACACAGACAAAAGCTGTATATACTGACTTTTTTATTCATTTATTTGTTGATGGATTGTTGAATAAGATTTGTTAAAACTTCTACACCCTTTTTCTCTAAATGAACACCATCTGGAGCGAAGTACTCTGGATGATTAAGGGCTGCCGCATGCCAGTCAATGAGTGTAATATTTTCATGTTCCTCTGACTTTTGGAGTAAAGACGCATTCACTTTCCCTTCCCATGAACGAGGCACACGTGTATTTACTAAATAAATATCTGCATGAGCAAATGCAGCAAGAAGTGTATCTATTTGGTCATTCGTAAAATAGCCATTTGTCCCTAATTGGATGATTATCGCATTATTAGATTGATTAAAACTCGCATAATTTGGTGCTAGCTTGACAGCTTGTGAAACTTGACGACCTATCTTCCCATCAATTGTAATGTTCGGAAAAACCTTATGTAAGCTCGTTGCTATATCGATCATAACAGAATCACCAATTGCTAGTATGTTTTGATAAGCATCCTCTTTCTCAGGCACAACATTTGTTTCATTTTCTTCTGGCTTTGGTGTTTCTATATCTGGAACCTCAACTACTTCTTCCTTACTAGGTGAAGGATTGTCAGTCGTTTTGTCCGTTTCTTTTATTGGATTAGCAGTAGGTTCATTACCATTAATTTTAATGGCAGTTGGATACGAATCCTTTGAACTTTGCTGGCCTTCTCCCACGACCCCTGTAATCCCTGTGAAAAATACAAGAAGGAAAAGTGGAACCATGACAGTAGATACTTTTCTTGAAAATGTGAGGCTTCCCCATTTCTTTTTATTGAATACGAAATATTTCCGATAATAGGCCCAGAACCCTTCTTTACGAATCGGCATTTCAATAAAGCGATAGGAGCATTCTGCAATCGTCACGATGAGTACTAGCTGAAGTGCAATTCGCCAATAGGAGGGGTTTCCAATTTCATGAATAGGTGTGCCTAATACCATGACGGGGTAGTGCCAAAGATAAATACCGTAGGATCGTGAGCCAATCCAACATAGTGGTTTCCACGCAAGTATTCTTCCTAAAATACTAACTGGGTGACAAACACAAGCAATTAATACGGCTGCATTCAAGCAAAATAGGAACATTCCGCCTCTATAAAGGAACGTTTGAAATTCATCCACATACATAATGCTGACAAGAAAAATAGTAAACGAAATAAAGCTAATACTATTTAATTTCTTCATATGGCTAGTTGATAATTTTTGTGATGATAGTCTTTTCATTGGCCAAATAAGCGCTAACCAACAGCCAATTAATAATTCAAAACAGCGTGTGTCCGTTCCATAATATACACGACTCGGATCAGCACCTGGCTGGTAAAGTATCGCCATTAATAGGGCCGAGCAAATAGCTCCAATAAAAACAACCTTTGCTAGTTTACTTTGTTTTTTTACAACATACAGTCCTATCATTAAAAGCAATGGCCAAATTACATAAAATTGTTCTTCAATAGCTAATGACCATAAATTCTTTAAGGGTGATGGAGAACCGAAACTATCAAAATAAGAAAGTTTATGAAAGATGAACCACCAATTACTTGAATAGAAAATAGAAGACAGTGCATCTCCACGTAATGTATGAAGGAGCTCTTTATGAAAGAGCATGGCCCAAACAAATGATGTAATAATCATAACGTAGGCAGCCGGTAGTAACCGTCTAAATCGTCCAATCCAAAATTTCTTTAGACTGACTGTTAATTGGTTGCCCTTTAAAGGTAACATGGTAGAGGTGATTAAATAGCCTGATAGTACAAAAAAGATATCAACTCCTAAAAAGCCACCTCTAGCCCAACTGAAGTTAAAATGATAAGCAATAACTGCTAATACAGCTAATGCTCGAATCCCGTCTAGTCCAGGAATGTAACGATGATTTAATGACTTGCCTGACATACTATTCCTTCCTTCAATAATCTATAAAACCCATTGTCAAGTAATGTGAAACCTTGATTAAAACCATCCCCTCTCAAATGATTAGTTTGTTCACTTATATGTTTGACGTTTGAGAAACGATAAAAGTTTTAGAGAAATATTGAATGTCATTACTTTTCTAGTCTCTTATAAAATTCATTCTCTACATATGTATTTCTAAAAAGTCATTTCCATAAATGGTAGATACTACAAAAGCTCTTTCACCCTGTTAGCATATGCCTTCATTCATTATAAAATCGTGAGCCAACTTGAAAATTATAAGGCAAGAATTGAGCAATGGAAAGCCCAATAATTAGATTTTTTTCTGGAAATTTTTATTATAATAAAATATCAAAAAGCGAGCCTATAGGAGACTCACTTTTTGATTACTATGTTTATTTTTTTGAATCATTAACAAATGCCTTTGATATGGCTTTCCCGATGACTGCAATCGTGCGATTTACCTCTTCTTCTGTATTGCCAATCCCACCGATTTCAATAATCATCATTTGCTTAGCTAAATCTTGATTATATCTCCCATCGACACCATCTCCACTTTTGGAAATAACACCTTTTGATATTTTCGGAACGATGGCATTCAATGTGGAAGATAAACTTTCTGCATAAGCTGTGTTCCAGCGGTAATTAGCATGCTCTGCCCCAACGACGATAGCGATTTTCGCGTAGTTTTCCCCATTATAGGAGATCGTTGTAAGATCATGTTTTAAGGAATCACGATGTAAATCTAGTATTAAATCATAATTATTGGTTTCTAAATGTTTACTAAGAAAAGGTCTTATTACATCATAGGATTGATGATAGCCCTTCCCCTGTGCTTGTAATTCCTTCATAGTATCTACATCAAGAATATCCGTCTTTAAACCATTGACATTAAAATGATTCACAATCTTATCCTTCAAGCTCATAATGTTGACCGTTTCATGAGAAGTCGCTACCTTACCACTCACAGCTTTCACCATCGGTTCGTATGCTTCATGAGTATGCGTAAATAATACTAACACCTTAAACGGATCTAAATCTGGTTCGGGCTCTTTCGTTTGTTCAAGTACATTCTGTTCTTCTAAATTAGTAGCGGCAAACACGACTTGTTTATCTTCAGGTTGTTTAATCGGAGTCGATGCTTGCTTGTTGAACGGAAGTTGCCCAGCAATGACAGGTAATACGAAAAAGAACAATAATATACCAAATGACCATTGTAGTTTTTTTAGCAAAGTCACACCCTCCTCCCCATATCGTATGGAGGGGGGGTGTCATTTAGAACGTAAAAATTTTTCCTGATTTATGCATAATGGTAGCTAATTTTTATAAGTCACTGGCCCAGTTCATTAGCATTGAAGCGACTAAATTTGCGTAACGATCAATCCAGTAATCCGCTTCTTTAGGCGTTACCATCAATTGTCTATGTGAGGCAGCAAAGGTTTCTTCAAACAATTGCTGACGTTCCTCTCTCGTCCATGTTGCCCATTCCCCGAAAATAGGTTCTACCAATGACATATCTAGCTCCTTGTCGATATTCGGCTGCCATGAGGATAATGATAGCTTCGATGAAGGATTACTACGTTCAGCTACGCGAGCCGCTATTGATCGCAGCATCACTTCTACCGCATCAGCAATTAAAACAGGCGCATCTACCACTGTCGGTATACCAATGGCTGTTACAGGAATGCCAAGCATTTCATAGGAGATTTCTTGCCTTTGATTCCCTACACCTGACCCTGGATGTATACCAGTATTCGTTAATTGAATGGTTTTGCAAAGTCGATTACTAGCTCTTGTCGCAAGCGCATCAACGACAATGACTAATTTTGGCTTTAATCGCTCAGCAATTGCGGCTACAAACTCTCCCGTTTCATAGCCCGTTTGTCCAGTGACACCTGGGGCATACATAACAAATTTATCATCAATCACATCTAAACTATGCAAATGATCAATTAGATACGGACCAATCGCATCAGGTGTAATCGTGCGATTACCCAAACCAATAATTAAAATTTTATCGTCCTCTTGCCAGGAGAGCGATTCATGTAATTTTTTAAAATTCTCTAGCAATTCTTGCTCCAGCTGTACAAATCCGTCCTGATCTTCTAATGTCAGTGTCGGAACAGAAAGGGTAATATATTGGCCTTCTTTTTTGCCAATTTGCTTCTCCCCTTCACCATCCACTAGCACATCCGTAATTTTCACTCGACCGGCTGTTCGGTCTTCAATTTGAACGCCACTCGATTGTTTAAGCTTTTCTTTTTGCTCCTTCGTTTGATGGACAACTACCTCTTCAGATTCATCGATTAAATCTGTCCGATACCAGTTAAAATTTTGCATACAAATCACCTCAAGCAGTAGTTTGTTCAAACTGTCAAGTAAATATTCTTTGCATTTATCTATTGCAATTTAGCCAAGCGTTTGTTAAAATGATTTTTGTTGTATTGACACAAGAAATCAATGAGAAGATATCATCTCGTACCTAATTTAGGAGGTGAAATATATGCCAAACATTAAATCTGCGATTAAACGCGTAAAAGTTAACGAAAAAGCTAACATTGCTAATTCTCAAGCTAAATCTGCTATGCGTACTACAGTGAAAAAAGCTGAAAACGCTGTTGCTGACAATGCTGAAAACAAACAAGAACTTTTACAAGCAGCTTTCAAATCATTAGATAAAGCAGCTTCAAAAGGACTTATCCACAAAAACGCGGCGGCTCGTAAAAAGTCTCGCCTTGCTAAAAAAGCGTAATTGTTTAAAGGATCAGATACTCTATTAAGAGTAGCTGGTCTTTTTAATTTTTATAGAAAATATAAAAGCTGTCCGCTATTGGACAGCTTTTGTATTAAAGTTGACGAAGTAAAAAGAGCTCCAAATATCGTTCGCGATTACCACCTGTTGATTTCAACTGTAAATCTACCTCCGCTAGTTGATATAAGGCTCTCAGTAAACTTTCTTCTGACGGACGATTACGTTGCTCCGTCATTAATTTGACACGATACGGATGTATTTTTAAATTTTTGGCGATTTGCTGCGGATGGTACCCTTTTTTCAATAAATAAAAAACATTCGACATCGTGCGAACATTAGATGCCAGTAGTCCAACAAGCATAATCGGCTCTTGCTTTTGTCGCAATAAATCATGATAAATCGACAAAGCGCTGACCGAATCATTAGCCAAATAGGCGTTGAGCATTTTAAAGGCGTCCTGCTCCAATGTTTTTGCTACTAAATCCTCCACTAGCGATACCGTAATTTCTCCGCCTTCACCAAGATAAAGGGTAAGCTTGTCTATTTCCATTTGTAATTGAAGCATGTTCGCCCCAACCATCGTCACAAGAAGCTCGATCGCATCCTGTGTGATGCTATTGCCCTGTGCCTTAACATTACTTTGAATCCAAACAGCTAAATCCTGTTCTTTAGGTGTTTCTGCTTCCACCAGTAATGCATGCTCTTTCATCATTTTTGTCACTTTTTTACGCTCATCTAACTTTTCATATGGAGCAATAAAAACGGTTACGGAAAAATCAGAAGGGTTGGACAACCATGCCTCCAGTCGTTTCACATCATGGTCAATCTTTTCTTTTCCTTTTTCTGTTGCCTTTAAAAACGAAGCATTTTTGGCAATAATGAGCTTTTGCTCAGAAAAAAAGGGAATGGTATCCGCTTCATCCATAACTGCATCAACAGGCACTTCATCTAAATCAAAAGTGGTCATTTCCAGCTCATCTTCTGGTCCCATCGCTTCTTTTATACGCTTAATGGTTTCATCTATAAAATAGCTTTCTTCACCAACTAGTAGATATACTGGTGCCAGCTCACCTTTTTTTATTGTTTTCCAAACCGTTGAAATCATAATTTTCCCTCCATCTAGCAATACTATAAGTATACATGATTTTATCTGCCTTGAGCAGGCTACAGCCTTGATAGATGCCATACTTATATGCCTTTCATTTGGTAAGCCAATCCAAGATTACATTTCTATCGAGCAATCACCAAGCTATCTTAGGTGTCCTGTAGTGAGTTTGACCGAATTGTGTCGATTCCTTGCCAGACAGGGAATTCTCCTTTTCGATATAGCTTTTATGTACATGTTGTCTTATAATAAATAACAGAATTGGAGGGATAACAATGAATCCATTTGAAGGAAAAAACATACAATGTCGACGTAACGATGCAATCGATTCTGGTGTTGGTTTCGGTGTATCATTTGGCGTTTTCACACTAATGTTTATTATCGCCACAATAGTAGAGTTCGTATCACAGTAATCAGACTTAAATACGAAGGAAAAAGACCTTGATCATTGGACAAGGTCTTTTTCTTGTGATGTAACTGTCAAACGATTCCCCCGAATACGTACTTCGATTGTGCCATCCACCCCCGTTGTCCAGGTAGCTAAATTACGATTGACAAATCGCTCAACTACCTCTTCATGTGGATGACCATAACGATTTTGAAGCCCCGCACTGAAAACGGTGAATTGAGGTTGTACGAGCTCTACAAATGATTCGATACTAGATGTTTTACTGCCATGATGACCAGCCTTCAAAAGGGTTATATTAGCTATTAGAGGTCCATAATGCATCATTAGCTGTTGTTCGCCATATTTCTCTAAATCACCTGTAAATAACGCTGTAAACGCCTTCTGACGCATGTATAAAACAAGGGAGTCATCATTACCTTCGTAATAGGTATCTTGAGGCCATAAATAAGAAAAGCTAGTCTCGCCTTTCTGCCATGAAGTGCCCTTCATCTTTTCTTTTATAGGAACGTTTTGCTTTTGGGCTTCCCTTAACAAATCCCTCATAATAGGCTGTCCCAACGAACCAGGTGTAACGTGAATTTCTTTCATCCCAATCTCTTGTAAAATTTCCTCGGCTCCTTCCACATGATCAGCGTCTGCATGCGAAACAATAAAAATATCAATGGTTCGTATTCCCTTCCCTTTCAGAAATGGGACTACCACTTGTTTCCCCACCTCGTAAACTTTATTTGGCTTCTTCCATTGCTCTTGTTCAAAGCGTAAAAGGCCACCAGCATCAATGACATATACAGCCTCCCTAAATGGCAATTCAATCACAACGCAATCACCCTGCCCTACATTTAAAAACGTTATCTTTGTGTCACTATAAAGCATTGGATAAAAATGAATCCAGATCGCTGGGATGACTAAAACAACAATCGCATGCCCAAAACGTTTTGTTTCTAAGAAATAGAAACACGCGAGAACGCTTAGCATCGCTAAACAAAAAAGCCAGATGGATGGTTTACCGGGTGACCATAATTGAAAAGGCAGTGCTTGTATTGAAAAAATGACATTCGTTAGCCCATTTCGCAGGGGCTCGTAGCCTGCAAATAAAAGGTTTGCTAATGGTAAGGAAATATACGTAAGAACTAACGCTACAATATTAAAAGGTAAAATAACGAAGGAAAACAATGGAACGAAAATAATATTGACAAAAAACGAGGAAATGGAAAGTTCATAAAAATGATGAAGTAATAAAGGATAGACGAGTAGCTGACAGACGAATGTGACGAAAAAAGAACGGGATATCCAATTGCCAGTCTGTTTAAAAATAAAACTCGAATAAACAAGACTAGCCGCTGCTAAATAGGACAGTTGGAAACCAATTTGAAAGATTATTCCCGGTTCAAGTAAAACAAACCCTATAAAGCTAATAGCAAGTGCATCATCAATTGACAGCGTCCATTTCAAATAACGGAGCAACATCATTAATTCTACCACTGAAACGGCTCGCCATACAGACGGGGCACCCCCTGCAATGACCCCGTAGATTGGTAGTAAAATGAGCAAGGCCACAGTCGCCATCTCTTTACGAATACGAAGGCGTAGTAAGCCTTCAAAAAATAACCATGACACCAGTGCTACATGTAAACCAGAGATTGCAAATAAATGAGTGATTCCTAGCTTTTGATAGGCTCGTTGTAGCTCATCATCCATATGATCCTGCTCTCCAATGAGTAGGGCTTGAGCCTCCGCTACTAGTGTTTGGGGAAATGTCATTTCTATATGCCTTTTCATCTGTTGTCTCAGTTTAGCGAGAAATAGGGTGGGGGAACTGCGCTTCTCCATAAAGGTCCAACTAGTGACTTCAACGATACCAGTTGCTCCCTTACTCGTTAAATAAGTTGACATGGAGAAGGCGTAATCATGGGCTGATGGAGAAGGAGTCACAAGCTCACCTTTCGCAAGATACGTCATTCCTGCTATAGATGTATGTTCATAATTAACTTTTTCTTGTTCTGAGGAAAATGTATATACTACATATAACTTTTGACCATTTGTAGTTGTAGCAAATCCACGGAGCTTTTGGCCACTTATTTTATAGTCGTTTGACCAAGTTAAAGGGAAAGAGGAGGGCATTGGGGAAGGTGCTGTTAATTGAATTGTCACAAAAAAAATATGCGATAATAAGCCACCTATTAACACAATGATCACTAAGAAACGTGACTCACCCTTTATGATGAGCCACAGGGCTAAAAGAAGTACTAATACGAGTAGCCATGCCGACTTGTGAGCTGCTAAGGAAGCGACAAGTACAGCGAGAGCTATATAAATCCATTTATGCTTTAAAGCTTTATACCAAATAGTGCGCTCACCTTCTGTTCATACGGAAGCAATTTTTCTGCTGGCAATCCGTTCTCGCGAAGCTCATGAAGCATCTCTGTATACAAGGCTAGTTTTTCATCTCGTAAAAAATCGATTTTCCGTTCATCAAATGGTACGTGGACGACTGTCACACCTGCTTTTTCAAATAATTCCTGAGCATATGGATTATTTTTATAATCAGTTGCATAACAAACACGCTCAATGCCTGCTTGAATAATAGATTTTGTACAAGGGAGACATGGGAAATGAGTCACATATAAATCTGCACCTTTTGTTGGTGTGCCGTATTTAGCACACTGTAGCAACGCATTCATTTCAGCATGCACCGTACGCACACAATGGTTGTCCACCACATAGCAGCCTTTTTCGATACAATGCTCATCACCCGTAATGGACCCATTATATCCCCCTGCTATAATCCTCTTATCGCGGACAACAGTCGCTCCTACCGCTAGTCTTGTACATGTACTACGCAATGCGAGTAAATGGCTTTGTGCCATAAAAAATTGATCCCAAGTAATTCGCTCCATATGACTACCTCCAAAATTTTGCCTTACAAGTTTTTCGATCTTGTTGCTTTTCTACTATAGTGTAGCCCTTTTGGAAAAGGGGCGTCAATATGTCATATGCTATTAGCTTTATTTAACTGTAATAGAATCCTTTAATTTCTCAAATGTTTTCTCACCAATACCACTAACATTTCTTAAGTCATCAATAGTTTGAAAGCGTCCGTTCTCCTCCCGATAACTAAGAATACTTTGAGCTTTTGACGGGCCAATTCCTGGTAATGTGGCAAGAGTCTCCGTATCAGCGATATTGATATTAATTTTTTGATCCTTATTCTCGCTCTCTATAGGTGAAATGAGCAGATTTATAGTTGCATCTTCAAGATGCTCACCCTTGATGGGAATATAAATGACCATTTCGTCCTGAACTTTTTGCGCATGATTAACAAGCTGCGTATCCGCATTTTCAATATAACCACCTGCAAGCTGAATGGCATCGATAATACGATTATCTGGCTGAAGCTCATAAACGCCCGGATACATAACAGCACCCTTTATATCAACAAATATCTGCTGCTGGACCGCCTCCTCCACAGTAGATACCACTTGATTTATTTCTTCAATAGGTTGGATGGTTTCGATGAGCTCTTCTTGGGGAAGTGAAGAGTCAGAACTCGAAAAATAGAAGTAAAAAAATAGTCCACTGATTACTAGTACGCCAGGGATTAGCATACCTTTTTTGTACTTTTGCCATAAAGATTGCAACATAGTACCATCCTTTCAATGCAAAAGGTCATCATATGGAGGTACCCTCATCATACACTAACAAACCTGAAATGCAAACCTGAAAGCAGGAACGAAAAGCTCTCATTTGATCGCTCAATTGGTTATTTTTGTAGTTCCATCCGTCATGCTTGTTGATCTATCCGCCACTTTTGCGGTTCTATCCGTCACTTTCGCTGTTTTATCCGTCACTTTCGCTGTTTTATCCGTCACTCTCGCCATTCTATCCGTCACTTTGATTACTTTATCCATCGCTTTCGCTTTATCCTTCACCTTGCTGCTTTATCCGTCACTCTCAATGCTCTATCCATCACTCTCGCCATTCTATCCATCACCCTCTATGCTCGCTCCACCAGCTCTACAAAAAAAATCCACACTACCAATCGGCAGTGTGGGTATTTTCCCATATTTATTTTACCGCACGGATGAAAATGCGTTCGCTTTCATATTCGGGTGCTTTGTCTGTAAAATCTGCTGTTACTTCCACATCACTAAAGCCGATGTCGCGAAGCCAAGTCATATATTGTTCGATAGAAAACGTGCGTTGAATATGTTCCTCGTCGAAGCGTTCATATAAATCACTTGTAGCATCACGCACATAAAAGGTCATTTGATGGATAATGGAATGCTCAAAGTCTCCGGGCTCAGTATGCCATACATAACTAATGTCTCCATCGTCATACGTAAATGGACCCTCTAAAAAGATTTCCGTCATTTTAAATAGTGAATGGACATCAAAAAATAGCTGGCCCCCATCTCGCAATGCTTGATAGATCCGTTCTAATGTCGTATAGACTGCTTGCTCCTCTACAACATAATTCAAAGAATCAATGGCAATTGTGACCACATCTACTTCCTCAAAGCCATCGAGTTCGTCCATGGACATACAATAAAACGGAGCCTCGTAACCTGCATCAGTAAAACGTTCAGTCGCAATGGAAAGCATTTCTTCTGATAAATCAACGCCGCTGACTTTGTAGCCAGCCTGTGCAAATAACAAGCTAAGCACACCCGTTCCACAACCAATATCCAATAGCTTTTTGTATTGGCCGATCTGTGCATGCTGTACAACCCAATCTACATAAAGATTGTAAGGTATATCAGTTTGTAGCTCATCATAGACATGGGCGAAGCGTTCGTAACTACTCACTTAGGCCTCTGGCATGTCTAATTGTGGTGCATCGCCCCATAGACGCTCTAAATTATAATAAGCACGCTCATCTTTATGGAATACGTGTGCTACTACATCTCCTAGGTCTACTAGAACCCAACGAGCTCCATCAAATCCTTCGACACGGCGAATTTCATAGCCATCTTTTTCGGCTACATCCTGTAATTCGCGTGCAATTGCTTGCACCTGACGATCTGAGTTACCATGGGCAATAATAAAGTAATCTGCTAAAAGAGAAATTCCTTGCATATTTAAAACGACAATATCCTCACCATGTTTGTCGTCGATCGCTTTGTAAGCTGCTTGTAATAAAGTTGAAGTCATCCTTCACTATCCTCTCTGTTCATCATATCGTTATAACATTCTATTGATAACGGATAAATAGGCTGCTTTGTGTCGATTAAAAATGCCAATGTATGACGGACACATGCACTCATGGCCTTATCCAAATTTTTTTGCGCCTTTTTGCGCAGACGATCCACACCATCAAATTGGCGATTGGGTTCAATCATATCTGCGACAAAAATAATTTTTTCTAGACGACTCATATTAGGTCGTCCTGTCGTATGGAAACGAATAGCATTCAACAGCTCATCATCTTTGATGCCAAATTCACTTTCTGCAATATATGCACCAACTGGGCCATGAAGTAGTTCACTGCCCCAGCCAATGAGACGTTCATCTAACTTTTCTGTTCGGACGATTTGCTCCATCCACTCTATTTCTGCATATTTAGCAATATCATGAAGGATGGCAGCTGTCTCAGCCTTTTTCACATCCTCGCCGTACTTTCGTGCAAGATCGATGGCCGTTTCCATAACACCGATTGTATGAATATAACGTTTTTCCGGCATTCTGGGCTTAATCGCCGCTAAATACTGTTCGCGTTCCATAAAGACCTTCCTCTCGTATGAACGACTCTACCGCTTCTGGTAGTAAAAGGGTCACCGTTCCTCCAGTCGCGAGGCGTTGACGAATCAGCGTGGACGATAAATCGATTTGAGGCACCTCCACCATGCATATAGGGTACTCTGTAATGGCGGCCGTTCCTGGACGCTTGACACCAACAAATTGGACAAGCTCTACTAAGTCATCTATACAATGCCATGTATGTAGCGAATCAATCATGTCGCCACCGATAATAAAGTAGAATTTTACAGAAGGTTCCTTTCTACATAATGCCGAAAGTGTCTCATAGGAATAGGATACGCCACCCTTGTCTACCTCATACGACTCTACCGAAAAATAAGGAAATGGGCGAATTGCACGCTCCACCATTTCAAGTCGCTCCACATTACTGGCATCATACCGTGCATGCTTATGTGGCGGTATGGCATTCGGCATAAAGCGTATTTCATCGAGTTGCAACGCATGAAATACCTCATTTGCCATTAATAAATGCCCCATATGTGGAGGATTAAACGTACCTCCTAGTAAACCGACCCTTTTCATCGTCTCACCTTATTTCGTTGCTTTTGGTAATGCAATCTTTTTTTGATTGCGTGATTCTTTATATAAAACAACTGTAAGGCCGATTAATTGGACAAGCTCTGCATGTGCACCTTTGGCAAGTGCTTCTGCCACTTCATGTTTATCCTCTTCACAATTATCTAAAATACGCACTTTAATTAGCTCACGTACTTCTAAAGCCTCACGAATTTGCTTAGTCATTTCATCATTTACGCCGCCTTTTCCCACTTGGAAAATTGGTGATAAATGGTGTGCTTCTGCACGTAAAAAACGTTTTTGTTTACCTGTTAACATAAAAATTAGTTTCCTCCTAATTGCGCCTTTAGCTGCGCAATCATTGAATTTGTATTTGGATAGTTGCCTAACCAGTGCTCAAAAGATATGGCTCCTTGATGCACAAACATCCCTAAACCTGTCACAATTGTTGCCCCTTTTTCTTCAGCCGCTTGTAAAAAAGGCGTCATTAATGGATTATACACAATATCCGCAACAATTGCTCCTTTCTCAAGACGATTTAAGGAAAATGGCATTGAAAAATTGCCCGTAGCAAGACCTGCCGAAGTCATTTGCACAATGATGCTGAAATCAGCCAATGTTTCTTCCGCTTCCTTTAATGAAATGGCATGGCCAATACCCATTTCATCCACAATAGCTTGGGCATTCGCTACAGTACGATTGGTAATGGTCAAATCATTATAGCCTTGCTGCTGCATAGCAAATGCTATACCTCGGGCAGCGCCACCTGCACCAACAAGTAATACAGGCTTGTCTTTATGAGATGAACCTACCGCTTCTTCTAGTGAACGCACAAAGCCGACACCATCTGTATTAAAGCCTTTCAGCTTTCCATCTGTTGTTCGTACAACTGTATTCACTGCTCCCATTTTTTGCGCCAACTCATCTAGCTCATCTAAATAGGGAATGATTGCTGTTTTATGAGGAATTGTTACATTCCAGCCACTTGTCCCTAAAGTTTTCAAGCCAGCAACTGCTGACTCTAATTGCTCAGAAGATACATGTATTGGAATATATGTCGCATCTATGGACATTTCCTCAAACCAAGCATTGTGCATGGCTGGTGATTTTGAATGTTCGATCGGATCACCAATAACTGCAAACCACTTCTTCATTTCCTAGTCCCTCTTCTCTCCTTCATCCTTCATCTTCTATATAAGTGATGGACGTATTGAAACTTGTACACCTTTAGGCGCGTATGCTGCTACTACGACATTTGCATGCTGTACAGTAATCCAACCTAGCCCAGAAAATACAACATCTGTTTTAGCTTCTTTGATGGAAAACTCATGGCGAACTAAAGGTGGAAGTTGGTCAATAAACTCTGCAGTCGGTGGTGCCAAAAGTTCTCCCTTATGTTCTGCATACAGCAAATCTGCCTTCTCAAGCTTTGTTCGGTGAATCGGTAAATCATTTGCCACATGGATGGTAAAGGCAGAACGGTCTCCTTGAATAAAATCAAATCGCGCCAATGCCCCAATAAATAAGGATTGTCCCGCATTTTGTTGGTAGACTTTCGGCTTGATTTCTTTTTTTGGCATAATGTATTTTAATTCACTTGAATCAATATGATGGGCCATTTGATGGTGATTAATAATACCAGGCGTATCATATAATGCACTTCCATCATCCAATGGAATTTCAATCATATCTAATGTAGTACCTGGGAAATGGGATGTAGTAATAACCTCACCCTCTCCAGTTGCCTGTTTAATAATGCGGTTAATGAATGTGGATTTCCCTACATTAGTACAGCCCACAACATAAACATTTTGCCCTTGTCGGTATTCATCAATGGCTTCCATTGCTTCGGCCATACCCTTACCTTTATGGGCACTTACTAACAGCACATCAACAGGCTGAAGTCCTAACGCTTTCGCTTCTCGTTTTAACCAATTGATAACTTTTTTCGGTTTAACCGATTTCGGTAATAAATCAGCTTTATTCGCAATCAAAAGCACAGGATTCTTCCCTACAAAACGGTGTAGGCCAGGTAGCCAGCTCCCATTAAAATCAAAAATATCAACAATTTTTACGATTAAGCCTTGCTGTGTACCAAGGCCATTTAAAATGCGTAAAAAGTCGTCATCAGTTAATGACACTGGTTGAATTTCATTGTAATTTTTCAAACGGAAGCAACGTTGGCAAATGACCGCATCCTTTTCTAGTGATGATGGGGGTGCATACCCAACTGCTGTTTTATCTTCTGTTTGAATTGTTGTACCACAGCCAATACAATTTGGCATTTCAATCATTCTTGTTCCTCCCAAGTTATAATTCCTTTTCGTTTTAAATCATTAAACACTCGACGTTCAATGAATCGATTCAGTTTTGTTACAAGGCCATCAGACTGTGCAACAGGTTTTACTAGCACTGTATGCAAGCCTAAGCGATTCGCACCCATTACATCTGTAAGAAGCTGATCGCCTACCATGACTACTTCATTAGGACGCAAGCCTAATTGAATAAGGGCATTATAAAAAGCATTTCGCAAAGGCTTTTTTGCCTTATGAATATATGGAATACCTAAAGGCTCTGCGAAGCGTTTAACACGTGCCTCATTGTTATTAGACGCAATAATAACACGAATACCGGATTCCTTCATGATGCGCAGCCAGATAATCAGTTCCTCTGTTGCATCCTCACGATCCCATTCCACAAGGGTATTATCTAAATCTGTAATGATCCCTCTAATACCTAACTCTTGTAGTTTTTCAGGTGTAATTTCGAAAATATTCGTCACAAATTCGTTTGGTAATAAAAAATTATACAAAATAGCGACCCCTAATCTTAACGTATTATTCGACCATTATAGCATATTTGCAAAGGCTTCACCCATTCGAATTGGGTTGCCCTGAACAACATTTTCCGTAAACTCAATCGAATCCTTTTCAAACAGCATCACAACTGTTGAACCAAATGAGAAATAACCGACTTCCTGCCCTTTATACCAGTGTATTGTTCTATTTGTGAGCACAATGGAATTCACGAAGGTCGCACCCACTTTTATAAACGCTACTTGCTGATTATGTGCAGTTTTCAACTCTGTCACTAAACGGTAATTGTGGGAAATTGGCTTTTTACCGTATGTAAGACCGATTTGATTCACAGGATAAGATTTCTGACCAAGCGTATACTGTCTTAGTACTTCCCCATCAATCGGGCTGTGAATACGGTGATAATCAGCAGGACTTAAATAAAAGACAATAAAATGGCCGTCTACATAGTTGGCTGCTCGCTCCGAATGACCAAGTAAATCCTCAAGTGCATATGGCTTACCCTTTACAAGGAAAGTCATATCCCATTCAATCCTTCCAAAGGATTCTACCTTGGCATCTACAGGGCTTACATACACCATCGGATTTTTTTCAATCGGTCGTGCTTCTTCTAAAAGCTCTCTTGTAAAAAAATCATGTAAACTTGCAAATTGTTGTTGTTTTTTTGAAACTTCTTCAAGGTTTATATCGTATAACTTCATGTAGCTTGGAATTATACGTTTACTCCACTTAGCTTTCGCAATAACTTGCAAAAGGTTGGAGGATTGCTTACCATTCGTTAGTTCTATCAAGCGTTGATATAGTTTTTCTTTCATTAGTAAAAACCCCTATCCATTAATTTAGACTGTCAATTTTTTCGCATTCGAAGTATAATGGTACAATATCTTAAGTGCAAAGGAGTGATCCCCCTTGTTTTTTTATCACAAGTTGGTGGATACCACGGTTAAGAAAATGAAATCGCACGCAGCTAACTTCATTACAATTAGTAATATGTCCTTTGGAGGCGCGGCTATTATGGCCACTTTACATGAATACTATAGCTATAGTGTCTTGTTTATCTTTATTGCAGCTCTACTTGATCGCTATGATGGCAAGGTAGCTAGAGCACTCGGACAAGTGTCTGAGTTAGGTAAACAATTAGATTCTATGAGTGATATTATATCATTTGGCGTGGCGCCTGCATTATTAATGTACGAAGTTGTTCTAGTTGATTTTGGTTTTGTCGGCATGATGATGGCCGTCCTGTTTATCGTTTGTGGTGCGATGCGATTAGCCCGCTTTAATATTAGTGAAGCAAATGGCTATTTCACAGGTTTACCTATTACAGCTGCTGGTACGTTCTTAACTTTAACGTATTTTGTAGCGACTACGTTCCATCCGGCCTTTTATCTTTTCCTTTTTCCAATTTTAGCTTTCCTCATGATTAGTACATTTACGTTAAAAAAAGTGTAACAGCACAATTGCTGTTGCACTTTTTTCATTTCCCACAGCTTTGAAACATATACTGTCGAAAAATGGGGAAAGGATGAAATCATTCAATGAGCGGAATTTTTACATCAATGTTGCAGTTATGGCTTGAGATCCCAGCGTTACTTGGCTATTTAAAGGGGCAAACATTCCATAAACCCTTTTCAAAAGAAGAGGAAGCTGCTTGTATTGAACGATTTTTAGGTGGCGACGAGCAAGCACGCTTGGACCTAATAGAACGCAATATGAGGCTCGTCGCGCACGTCGTAAAAAAATTCCATCCAAAACATGAACAACTTGATGATTATATTTCCATCGGGACGATCGGGCTAATGAAAGCAGTAGAAAGCTATACCCCGGACAAAAAAACAAGACTTGCCACATATGCAGCTCGATGTATTGAAAATGAAATTTTGATGCATCTACGCACACAGAAAAAAGTGCAGAAGGACGTCTCTTTATTTGAGCCAATCGGAACAGATAAAGATGGCAATGCCCTTCAAATTCGAGACTTACTCCAATGTGATGAAGAAAGTGCAACCGAGAAAATCGAACATAAAGAGCATGTGGCACAGCTATATCATTACTTGCATATGCTTGATGAACGAGAACTAGAAATTGTGACACTTCGCTATGGATTAAATCAACAAGATGCCCTCACGCAAAAGGAGATTGCAGCTCGCTTAAATATTTCTCGAAGTTATGTATCTCGGATTGAAAAACGGGCACTCATTAAACTCTATCAATTATACAAACGAGACCAAAAGTCAATTGAGTAATATATTGTAAAATGTTCACTAGGAAAATTCAATGTATCTTTGGCGGAGAATGTGCCGATTTTATGGCGTAAAAAAAAAGCCCTTTGCGACATTGCTATGTCGCAAAGGAACTTTTTACATTTTATGAATGTGCTGATTCTGATAGTTCTGCCGTAATCAATGTACCTATTAAAGTAGTGATAATCACTACACCTACTGTTAATAATAGCATCATGAATGCCTCCCATTCTAATATGAAGAGATTTATTACAGCTAGTGTAGCATTTATACTATTTAATCACTGTGATTTTTCTCACATGAGAAACAACACATTTTGACCGTTTTGTGTATTATAATGAGGCGATCGCTTGTAAGACAACTTGTGTCGAGTGTTTTGCAGCAACGGGTAAAAACTCATCAAAGCTAATGTTTGACTCTTTACCTGCAATATCTGATAAAGCACGAATTACTACAAAAGGTGTAGCAAATTGATAACAAACTTGTGCAACGGCAGCCGCTTCCATTTCCACCGCTTTCATTTGAGGGAAATGATGACGAACTGCTTCTACACGCACAGGATCATTCATAAATGCATCCCCAGAGCAAATTAGACCAATACCGTATTGATGCTCTCCAACTGCCTTAACAGCTTCCTCAGCTACTTTCATTAATCGTTCATCTGATTTATAAGCTGCTGGCATACCAGCCATTTGTCCAATTTCATAACCAAAAATTGTGACATCCACATCATGGTGACGGACTTCATCTGAAATGACTACAGCTCCCACCTCAAGGGCTTCGTCGTAACCACCTGCAGAGCCTGTATTAATCACAACATCGGGCTTAAACTCATGCAAAAGAATGGTAGTGGACATAGCCGCATTGACTTTACCAATACCACTTTTTAATAACACGACTTCCTTGCCTTCATATGTTCCTGTTGTATATTCACTACCTGCTATCGTTGTACTTTGTGCATTGCTTAAAGATGCTCGTAGTAATTCTACTTCCTGTTCCATTGCCCCAATTACTGCAATTTTCATGTAATGTTACTTCCCTTCTTTATCAACTCTATTAAAAATAATCAAAAGAGTGATTTTCGTCAATAGGCGCCTTCTAATGTATTTAGCTGCTCAAGCTTTACAGGCAACCATCCTTCATTATCCACCCATTCCATACTGACTCGGTACATCTGTGTCTTATCTTTTGTTGAAACTGTGGCAATTGAAGAATTAGCACCACCATTATTTTGCATACGCCAAATAATCATATTATCTTGATTAATACCGGTTACACCTGTAACAGTTGCTACTTTTTCAGACCAGTCTACGGATGAAGAATCGTAGGAAGACACATGCTGTCCCGTTTGAGTAGTAGGTGTTGGCTGCCAATTTTTATTTGTGATAACTTTCTCTACGTTTGGATTGTCTGAAGTTGATTCTTCTGGCACACCTTGCTCCTGCTGATTTTCTTCAGGTTGCGATCCATCCTCTTCCTCTGAAGCTGGATCTTCTTCTACAGCCAGATCCTTTTCATCCTCTTTCACAGGCTCTTTATCCACTTCTTTGTTGTCGTCTTTTTCCTCTTGAGCCGGTTCATCTTTCACTGTTTGTTCTGCATCATCTTGCCATTTAAACACATAAGTTGCTGTGATAATAATTAGTACAACTACTACACCAATTAAAACATTCAATAGTTTATCTAGCTTTTTATTACGAGATGGCTGCAAATGACGACTACTACGAGTTTGTCGTTCACTCATATTTCCTCCCCCTCTCTAGCAAATATTCTATCAAGTTCGACAGCACTTGCAAAACAATTATACTCATTAATTTATTTCGTGGCATTTCAGCCTGAAATATAAAAGCAGCTAGCCTCCCTGAATTAGAAAGACCAGCTGCTTGTCCACTTACACATTATTTAATTGAAACAATCTTAACTTTCATTTCGCCACCAGGTGTTTGGACAGCTACTTCTTCACCCTCAGCGCGGCCAAGTAAGCCCTTCGCAATTGGTGATTCGTTTGAAATACGGAACTCCATTGGGTCTGCTTCAGCCGAGCCTACAATTGTATAAGATTCTTCATCAGTTGATGGTTTACCATTAATAATTTCTACAAATGTAACCGTTTTCCCCAGTGATACCACACTGTTATCTGTTTCATCCTCAGAAATAATCACTGCATTGCGAATCATTGATTTTAAAGTTGAAATACGACCTTCTAAAAAGGCTTGTTCCTCTTTTGCTGAATCATACTCAGCATTCTCAGAAAGATCACCAAAATCACGTGCTATTTTTATACGTTCAACGATTTCTTTACGTGTTTCAGTTTCTAATTTCACTAATTCTTCTTCTAATTTACGTTTTCCCTCAGCTGTCATAGGGTACTGTTTTTCATTTGCCAAAGTCCTTCACTCCTTGTTTCATCAATATAAAAACATAAAACTCGACTAAATGCTTGGTAGGTGCATTTAATCGAATTTTATTATTTTTAAACGTTTTTCAAATTACGCTTTGACCTAATAGTATGCATGCTTTTTTTTAATATGCATGTAAATATTGTCAATACCACTCTATCTTATTACAATACGTTGTCGGTTTCAAGAATAGTTTTAATTTTCGTTACCATTAAATCAATCGCTACCTCATTATCCCCACCTTCAGGAATAATGATATCAGCATAACGTTTTGTAGGTTCAATAAATAAATTATGCATGGGTCGAACCGCTGATAAGTATTGATCGATAACGGAATCTGTTGTACGTCCACGTTCTTTAATATCACGCATAATACGACGAATAATTCGTAAATCAGAATCGGTATCTACAAATAATTTAATATCCATTAAATCACGCAAATCAGCATCTTCTAACACGAGAATTCCTTCTAGAATAATAACATCTACTGGCTCAACATGAATCACTTCTGCTGCTCTAGTATGCTGCACATAATCGTAAACTGGCTTCTCGATTGGCTGCCGCACTAAAAGTTTCTTGATGTGCTGTATTAATAAATCATTATCGAATGCTAACGGATGATCGTAGTTTGTTCCTAATCGCTCTTCAAATGTTAAATGACTTTGATCTTTATAATAAAAGTCTTGTTCAATAACAACAACTGAATGCTCTCGGAAAACATCATAGATGGCGCGCGTCACACTCGTTTTACCTGAGCATGAGCCACCAGCGATACCGATAACAACAGGACGCTTCACTTCCATTAGTTATTCTCCTTTCGCATCATGTTATGCGGCATTAATGGTGTGTCACATTTAAATTTAACTATTTGTAATGGATGACGTGCTGCATCTAGGCTATTGCCATCTTCATCCCAAATTTCTCCCATTGTCAGACGGAAATTCTCGATTTCTGGGCCAAAGAACTCTACTTCGTCACCAGGTTTAAAATAATTTCGTTGCTGCATCGTAACCATTTTTGTTTCTGGATCATGTTCTAAAATTAAACCAGCAAATTCATATGTTGTTTTTCGGCCATGAATACCAAACATTTGCTCCTCTGAGCCAGGTGCATCATGGAAGAATGCTTCAGCCGTATCACGGTTTGCACATTTATCTAGCTCCTCTAGCCATTCACGTTTAATTTTAAAATTATCAGGATCAGCACAGTATGCATCGATAACTTTGCGGTATACGGATACAACGGTTGCCACATAGTGAATCGATTTCATACGCCCTTCTACTTTTAATGAATCGATACCAAGCTCTATCATATGTGGAATCGCTTCGATTAATTTTAAATCTTTCGGGCTCATAGCAAAGGATGCGTGATTATCATCAAACAGTGCTTTTTCTTCCCCATCCTCTAATTCATATAAATCGTAATCCCAACGGCATGATTGGCAGCAACCGCCACGGTTAGAGTCACGAGCAGTCATATGGTTAGATAGAACGCAACGGCCAGAATAAGCAATACACATGGCGCCATGAACGAAGGCCTCGATTTCAATATCGACTTTTTCCTTCATCATTTTCATTTCTTCTCCGCCTACCTCACGTGCTAATACAACACGATGTAAGCCTTCTTCCTTCCAGTACTGCACTGCCTTCCAGTTGGACAATGACTGCTGTGTAGAAAGATGAATTTCAAGTTTAGGAGCAGCTGTACGACATGTTTCGATAATTAGTGGGTCCGCAACGATAATACCTGTCACACCTGCCGACTCAATATCTTTTAAATATCGCTCCAAGCCTGCCATATTTTCATTATGTGCAAATATATTTGTCGTTACATAAATTTTCGCACCATATTGATTAGCAAACTCAACCCCTTCACGCATTTCATCTATAGAAAAATTATCTGCATTGGAACGTAGACCAAACTCTCGTCCCCCAATAAATACAGCATCCGCTCCATAATGCACGGCTACTTTTAATTTTTCTAAGCTACCTGCTGGGGCAAGTAGCTCTGGTTTTTTTGTAATGACACGTTTACCGTCGACAATGTCACGGATTTTGTCATTTTGTTCTAACGCTAATGCCATGTTATTGCCCCCTCTTAGTAAACGGTTTCCTTGAAGATAAAGCCTGTATCTAATGGTCTAATGGCTGGTTGAATATCTTCAATTTTTGCTAATAATTCATCTTTTATGTCATCATATGCTTCTTCGGATTCGTCAAAATATGCATCGATGGCTTTGCGATAGGCCTCCGTCACAGTTACCACATATTCTGGAGTATGAAGCACACCCTCAATTTTTAGGGCATCGATGCCACCTTCGAATAATTCGCCAAGTTCATCAATAACACACATGTCATTAGGACTAAAAATATGAGTACCGTTTACATCTTCGTAAATTGGATATTTATTATTGCGCTCATCATCATGTAGGAACATGTTACGATTATCTTTACGATTTTCAATTTCCATCACTTTATCTTGATATAAGAAATAATGGCCAAGAAGCGGGCGTTTTGATTGGAACATACAAGTCATACCATGTACTTGTACTTCAATTTCTAATTCCGCACTTTCTTTAATTTCTAAAACCTCATCAAGAGAAAGCTCACGTGCTAACACTGCGCGAGTCGCACCGCGTTTTCCCCAGTAATTAGCCGTAAACCAGTTTGTTGCAGTCGTCTCAGGATTCCAATGCAATGGAATTGTTACGCCTTGCTCACGACGAATAATTAATACTGCTGGGTCGCCATAAATTAAACGATCCACACCGATACGTTGCATTTCTTTTAAATAGTCGGCAAGTGCCTCCAGTTTTTCATTATGGAAAAGGCCATTCACTGCAACATAAACCTTTTTACCCGCTCCGTGAATGAGCTTCGTTGCCTCTTCCACCTCATCTACTGAGAATTCTCCTGCTAGACGTAGACCAAATTGTTGTTCACCAATAACAAAAGCATCCGCTCCAGCGTCTAAAAGTGCTTTAATATGTTCTAATGATTGTGGTGTCACAAGCAATTCTGGTTTTTTCATAGTAGTCACCTCTTCAAGCATAGTAATAAACCGTCACCTACTGGTAAAAAAGCACTGGTGTAATCTGGGTGCTGCATTATCCATTCTGTGAAGTTTTTTAAATTGCGGATCATTGTACGTTTTCGACGTGGGACATCCTTCAAATCTAGATCTGACAAGCCATGCATATACATATTGTCGATATACAAGACTCCGCCTGATTTTACGAGGGGCGCATACTTTTCAAAAAAGCGCTGATATTGTCCCTTTGCGGCATCGATAAATACTGCATCGAACTCTGTGTCAATGGCCTTATCATCTACCTCTAAAGCGTCGCCTTCAATGACCTTAATTCGATCAGATACGGTTGAGCGTTCAATATAGGCTTTAGCTTTTGTCACACGCTCTATATCGCGTTCAATCGTAACGATATGGACATTTGGTAAAGCTTCTGCCATGCGAATAGCAGAATAACCAATTGCCGTGCCAATTTCTAAAATTTTTTGCGGATTTTGAATGCGCAACAATTGATTTAAAGCATCAATACCTGCAAGTTGCATAATCGGTACATGATTCTCCTCCGCATATGCTTCCATTTCTAAAAGCAATTCATTACGTGGCTGTATAAATGATTGTATATATGCATCTGATAATTCCATTGTTCCACCCTCAATTAAAAGGCAACGTGCATGTAGCCGTTGTCCGTACTTCATCATTTATCAACAAAAAGAAAAAGACCAAACGTGATGTCTTGGTACTTTGCCATACAAAAATGAGCAATTGTTTTTGACATGCTCAAACAATTGCCACCACGCATATTTGTCCCGAATAAACGGATTGATCAAAAATCACACTTTATAATAGCATGAAAATAGAAGGAAAGCTATTTTTCTTTCCTTCTACTTCCTATGTTTGCTCTATGCCATTTACTCTTTTCTAACGCTTATTCTTCTTTTCGTAAATATTTTTCTACTTTCTGTAAATGTTCATCATATGTTTTCGAGAAGTGGTTGACACCCTCTTTATCTGCTAAGAAATAGAAATAATCTGTTTGACTAGGGTTTAATGTCGCCTCAATAGAAGTCTTTCCAGCACCCGCAATTGGGCCTGGTGGTAAGCCTTTATTTTTGTAAGTATTATAGGCATTATCTACTTCTAGGTCTTCATACAGGACACGATCTTTATGATCACCAAGCGCATATAAAACAGTCGGGTCTGTTTGTAGTGGCATCCCTTCATCAATACGATTATAGAAGACACTTGCTATTGTCTCTCGATCTGTTTGAGCAGTAGCTTCTTCTTCCAATAATGATGCAAATGTTAACAGTTGGTGAACGGACATTTGTTTTTCCACTAAAACATCACTGTAATTTTTCACCACATTGTTCATAGCCCCTATCATTTCTTCAACAATCGCTTCTAGAGATGGTTTCTCCTCATAGTACGAGTAAGTAGCTGGATATAGATAGCCTTCTAAATCATAGCGAATATTGTCAGCTAACACTGCATCCGTTACGAGCTCAGGGTAGTTGGCCATCATTTGTTGAACAAATGCGTCACTCGTTACTAAATCCATAAATTCCTTTTGTGTATATGGCGTTTTCTTTTCAATAACTTTCCCAATTTGCTCAATTGTTAAGCCTTCAGGAATCGTCATTGTAAAGACAGGTTTTCGGTATACCTTCCCTGTTTTTAAGCTTTCAATAAGTTCATCAAATGTCATCGCTTGCGTTAAATCGTAATTCCCTGCTTGGAATTGAGATTCGTTTTTAAATTTTGCATAGTATTTAAAAACACGCGCATCTTTAATAACACCTTTTTTCTCTAATAATGTAGAAATAGAACTCAAGCTAGAACCGATTGGTACTTCTACTACAATTGCTTTTGTCGCGTCAGGATCCAGTGGTTTTAAAGCACCCTTAACATAATTGTACCCGAATAAACCGACAATCCCTATGACGAGGACAAAAACAATTGCCACAATGGCAACGATTTTTCTCACGATTTTTACCTCTGATTTTTTTTCCTGCATTTTTGAAAACATTTCTTGTTTTTTAGTACCGTTATCCACGGGTTTCCCCCCTATCACTATCCAATATCATACTAGAAATCAACTATCACGACAAACAGAAATCGACAATTCAGGAGAATTTGCATAAATAAAAAAATCTGCCAGCTATTTTTGCCAGCAGATTGTCTTGCTAAAAGCTTTGTGAAATAGCTTTAATATAATCACTTTACAATACTATCAGACTGTCATACTTGCTCTTCTAAGATGTTCTTTTAATGTAATAGAAATATCTAAACTTGATGGCAAGATTCTTTACTAAAACTAAAAAACTCCGAGTGGCTCCTAACCACTCAGAGTTCTTATAGTTCGTTTAATATATCTTCAACGTACACCCATTCTTCATCTGTTTCTATTGGTAATAACTCTTCGATGGCACCGTCATTTCCAGCCAGATACTGAGCCGCAAAAATTTCACGCTCATCCATTGGCTCATCTGTGGCAGGCACATATAATACATACGATTTACCAAATTGCTCGGATGCAAAAGTATGAATTACCTCACAAACTTGATCCGTTCCATCTTCATTTGTCACGGTAATAAGCTGTGGCTCTTCTTCAAATTCATCTAGAAGTGTTAATACCACCTCATTAATCATTTCCCATTCAGCTTCTGTTTCGACAGGCTGTAGATTGGTCATCTCGCCATTGTTATCGTCATAATCGAAAGTCATCGCTGATAGATCTCCTGGAATTTCTTCACCATTGGCATCCAACAAAGAGAATAGCACATAGGATTTATCCTCTGCATCAAATGTAAAGACCACATGGCAACGTTGTTCCTTCCCATTTTCATCGATTATTATAAATTCTTGCGTTTCTTCATTCATTCGATTATCCCCTTCTGACAGTTTAATGTCGTTTACTAAGTAGTTACTTCTACACGTACTAAATATCTTCGAGCAGCTTCTCACCATTATTCGGATATTTACATATTTTCAATAAAAAAGGAACAAGGACTGCAAGCTGCGATCCTTGTTCCAAGCTTTAAGAAAGAAGATTATTCTTATTCTTCGTCTTCATCTTCTAAAGCGTTTAATACGTCTTCTACCATATCCCATTCTGCTTCAGTTTCAATAGGTGTTAGTTCACCATCTTCACCGTTATCAGACGGTACGAATGAAGAAACGAAAATTTCAACTGAGCCATCTTCATCTTCTTCTGCGCCTACCATTGAGTAAAATACGTATGATTTTCCAAATTCTGGAGATTCATGTACGTGAATCACTTCACAAAGCTGTTCGTTTCCGTTTTCATCAATCACTGTAATGTGTTGAACGTGTAATTCTTCTTCATGGTTATGCTCGTTTGCCATGTATAGTCACCTCATCAATTAATTTTTGCTATCTAAATAGCCTTGTAAAATCATCACAGCTGCCATTTTATCAATGACTTGCTTGCGCTTTTTGCGACTCACATCTGCTTCGATTAGCATACGTTCTGCTGCCATCGTTGTTAAACGTTCATCCCATAATTTAACCGGTAGTGAGAACGTTTCTTCCAATAACGTTTTATAGTTTTCAGAAGCCTCTCCACGCGGTCCAACCGTATTATTCATGTTTTTCGGGAAGCCTACAACAAATTCTGTTATTGCATATTCCTTTACTAGCTCAGCGATACGATCGATACCGAACTCGCCATTAGCCTCATCAATTTTTACGGTTTCAATACCTTGGGCAGTCCAGCCAAGTGCGTCACTAACAGCAACGCCAACGGTTTTCGACCCAACGTCTAATCCCATAATTCTCATTTCTAGTCCTCGTTATTCTTTTTGATATAAAATTTAACAAGCTCTTCTAGAATTTCGTCACGCTCAAGCTTGCGAATTAAATTACGAGCATCCTGATGGCGAGGAATATACGCCGGATCACCAGAAAGTAAGTAACCAACAATCTGATTGATAGGGTTATATCCCTTTTCCTCTAATGAAGAATGAACTTTCAACATTACCTGCTTGACTTCCTGTTCCATTGATTCTTCTGGAAAATTAAATTTCATCGTTTGATCAAATGAACTCATGACCAGCACCTCGCTTTCAGAAATAAGGAGATGTGCGAACAAGCTCATCTCCAATTTCTCTTTATTATAACATGTTTTGGTGAATTAATTAAATGGATTTAACATAATCATACACAGAAAGTAGTGCTTCATCAAGTTTGGAAGCTTCTTTAGCTCCTGCCATCGCCATATCAGGGCGACCGCCACCTTTACCACCACAAGCTTCTGCAACCATTTTCACGATATTTCCAGCATGGTAATTGCCACCAACTAATTCTTTGGATACTCCAGCACATAGCATAACCTTATCGCCATCTACTGCTCCAAGAACGATAACCGCCTTTGGCATTTTCGCCTTCAAATCATCCATCATCTGACGCAGTTGGTTATTGTCTTTTGCTTCTACCTTTGTAGAAAGAACTGTGACATCTCCAATTGTTTGTGCTGCATCAACAATTGCCCCAGCCTGAGCATTGGCAATTTTTTGAGATAATGCTTCATTTTCACGTTGTAATTCTTTGTAGTCACCTTGTAAGGCTTGTACTTTTGTTACGATATCTTTAGGATTTGCTTTTAACAATGCTGCTGCATCATTTAAAAGAGCTTCTTCTTCTTTGACTACTTCATAAGCCACTTTACCTGTAACAGCTTCAATACGACGAGTACCCGCACCAATTCCACCTTCTGAAACAATTTTAAAGAAACCAATTTCAGAAGAGCGTTTTACATGAATACCACCGCATAGCTCGATGGAATAGTCTCCGATTGAAACGACACGCACAACATCGCCATATTTTTCGCCGAATAACGCCATTGCACCCATAGCTTTCGCTTTATCAATGGCCATTTCTTCAATAACGACCTCTATATCATCCCACACTTTTTCATTTACAATACGTTCAATTTGCTGTAATTCCTCTTTAGTCACTTGACCAAAGTGAGAGAAGTCAAAGCGTAAACGATCAGGGCCTACATATGATCCAGCTTGGTTGACATGATCACCTAATACATCTTTTAACGCACGTTGCATAATATGTGTCGCTGTATGGTTTTTAATAATTAAATTGCGATCATCACGATTAACAATTGCTTGGACAGCATCTTCCACATGCATTTCACCTGATTCAACAACTACTGTATGGAGTGGCTGACCATTTGGTGCCTTTTGAACATCCTTTACTACAGCGGTGAAGCTATCATTAGAGATGATACCGCTATCGGCAATTTGACCACCCATTTCAGCATAGAATGGTGTTTGAGCTAAAATAACTAAAGCTTCTTGGCCTTCAGACGCTACTTTTTCTACTTGACCATTCACAATCATTGCAGCAATTTCAGTATTAGCTACTAATGTGTCAAAGCCAACAAATTCGCTGGCAACCGTTAAGTTTGCTAATACTTCATTTTGTACTTGCATAGAGTCAACATCTTGACGAGCCGCACGCGCACGTTCACGCTGTTCCTCCATCGCCGTTTCGAAGCCTTCATGATCGACTTTCATCCCTACTTCTTCTGCATATTCTTCCGTTAACTCGATTGGGAAACCGTAAGTATCATATAAACGGAAAGCATCTGCTCCTGGGATAAAATCATGACCAGCCGCTTTTTGTGATTCTGCTACTTCATTAAAGATTGCAAGACCACCATCTAATGTTTCATGGAAACGGATTTCTTCATTTTTAATAACGCGTTGAATAAATTCACTTTTTTCCGTTACCTCTGGATAGAAGCCTTCCATGATTTTGCCCACTGTTGGGACCAATTCAAACATAAATGGTTTCTCAATACCAATTTGTTTTGCATAGCGTACAGCACGACGTAGTAAGCGACGTAATACATAGCCACGGCCTTCGTTTGAAGGAAGCGCACCGTCACCAATAGCAAACGCAACCGTACGAATGTGGTCTGCAATAACTTTAAATGGCGTATTTATATCTTCTTCAGAGCCAAAGATTTCATTTAAATCTACTTCACTTGGGCGTTTGTATTTACGGTTGGCAAATTCCTCAATTTTTTCAATGATAGGCATGAATAAATCCGTATCGAAATTCGTTGGTACATTTTGAACCACGGAGACAATACGTTCTAGTCCCATACCAGTATCAATATTTTGCTTTGGTAGTGGTGTATACGTACCATCAGGATTATGGTTGAATTGAGAGAACACTAGGTTCCAAATTTCTAGATAACGTTCATTTTCCCCGCCTGGATACATTTCTGGGTCATTTTCGTCTGAGCCGTATTCTACGCCGCGGTCATAGAAAATCTCTGAGTTTGGACCAGATGGACCTTCACCAATATCCCAAAAGTTCCCCTCTAAACGAATTAAACGTTCTTCAGGAATACCAATTTCTTGATGCCAAACATTATATGCTTCCTGATCTTCAGGATGGATTGTGATAGATAATAATTCAGGATCAAAACCCATCCACTTTTTATCCGTTAAAAATTCCCAAGCATAATGAATAGCTTCTTTTTTGAAGTAATCCCCAATAGAAAAGTTTCCTAGCATTTCAAAGAAAGTATGGTGACGAGCTGTTTTACCTACATTTTCAATATCGTTAGTACGTATAGATTTTTGTGCATTTGTAATGCGAGGGTTGTCAGGAATAACACGACCATCAAAATACGGTTTAAGTGTAGCAACACCTGAGTTAATCCAAAGTAGGGATGGATCATTGATTGGCACTAGAGGCGCAGACGGTTCATGGTGATGCCCCTTTTCTTTAAAAAATTCCAAATACATTTGACGAATATCTACTGCTTTCATTGGATAAATTCCTCCTAGTTTATATTGTAAAATCACGATATGAATCAGACCTTGCCGACCCATTTATTCCCTGCAAACAAATATTGGTACCAACCACTATAATTGGAATTATTTTACTAAATGAAAATAAAAAAGCCCTCATCCCCAAAAAGGGACGAGGACTTATTATCTGTCTCGCGGTACCACCCTAGTTGTAAGTAAAAATTCTTACTTACCTCTTTAGCACTTGTAACGTCAGTGAACGGCAGGGATTAACTGCACTCCGGAGTAGCTTTCGGTATTTGCAATGTGAGGATTTTTTCAGCCAAGAAATCCCTTTCTTCTACACGGGCAATTACGTACTTTTTCCATCGTCGTGTTTACTTTTTCTAACGAAATTATAAGAAAAATCTATTCACCTGTCAATTGGCACTAATACGACAAATCATACCTAAGCAATCATTCTTCTGAAGTATGCCCACATTCCCCATGTAAATAACACTAAAAAGGCACTCAATGCAATCGTTGTAATAGGTGATTCTTGATAAGGTAATGGTACATTCATGCCAAAGAAGCTAGTAATAACAGTTAAAGGCAACATAATTGTAGAAATAACGGTTAATAAGTTCAGCTTTTCAATAGACTTGCCACTAATAATGGAGTAATACGTATCTAATGTGCTGTTAACTAAGTCTCGATACGTTTCAGTGGAGTCGACAATCCGTTCAAGATGATCATTTAAATCCTTATAGAAAGGGATATTTTCCTCTTGTATATCAAATTTCCATTGGCCATTTATTGTAGAAAAAATTCTTCGTTGCGGCATGATAGTCTGACGAATTAAAATAATTGTTCGTTTTAATGAAAGGAATTCTTCTGTTACTACTTTTGGTTGATAATCATAAACTTCTTCTTCTAGCTCATCAATTCGTGCTCGAATTCTCTCTAATACAGGGAAATACTCATCTGTAATTCCATCAATAATCGTATGCAATAAAAAATCGGTGCCTTTTTCCAAATATTTCGCACTATTTAAACAAACTTTTTCTATATGGCCAAGCCATTGTAATTTTTGTTTATGGACCGTAACAATATAATTGGGTCCCATAAAAATATTTAACTCGACCGTCGTAATTTCATTGTTACTTTTTTCATTGTAGATAGGTGCATGGAAAACGAAGAATTTATAATCCCCATAACTATCCATTTTCGGGCGTGAGCCTTCATGTAAGCAATCCTCCACTGCTAGTGGATGAAAGCCAAATACATCTGCTATATTATTTAATTCATTATGACTATACGCATATAAATCCACCCATAATAAATCCTCGCTATGAATGGGAAGTCGTAAATCATTCATATTGAAATCGTGTTGTACTGTTTTGCTATTGTGATTGAAATAGTGAATTTTAATCATGTTACTTCACCTCGTGTTTTATTATAAAAAGTAACAAAAGGTCATTGTTTAAAACCTTCTGTCCGTGCCGGCGATAAGAAACGACGGCTGTCTCCATAAATGCTGACTACCTACCTCATGCTTACTCGGTTCAGGACTACTATCCATTTCTCATCACCTTCCTTTCATAACAAAAACACGCCTTCTACGAATGAAGGCGTGTTGAATACACATATCAAAAAATAGCAAAAAAACTTTGCATATTTGTAACCTTCAAACGTTGAGTTTTAGCACTATGCGGCATAGGAAATTATCCAGCTACGTTAAAAAACACCTTATTTCGATGATTTCTGTTGACCCATTGGCGTCTCTCGACATTTTTGGGTAGTAGCGTATCTCCACATAGGAGCCTCACCTAACGAAGGGAGTCTTATTTTTTTATTCCTGTACATAATAACGGATAGTTTCACAACTGTCAAACTTTTAATCAATCATTTTTCAAAAAGTCTTCTACTCTTTGTACTAAATGATCGCGCTTATACGATTGATAGAGTAGGCTTGACAGACGAACAGGATCGCCAAAGAAAAATCGTTCATACAGCGTTTGCCTTGTGCCAAAACTGCTCATCGTTAAATCCCAAGCTAAACGGAACTTTTTCACCCGTTCCTCCCCTTTATCTTGAAATGATTGCAGATAATGATCAAGATCTCCATCATCTGTTGCAAAAGCTTTTGCACTCGGGATGGACATTAATCCACTTGCTCCAAGTAGCTGGATGATATCTGTAAAGGTAGGATATACTTTCGGGAAAACATGAATAGCAACCTGTAATGTCGATAGGTCTGGTCTTATAAAGCCAAAGGAATCCCTTTGTGCCTCAATTTCTGATTTTAATTGCAGTGCTTTCATCGTTTCTAATGCTACGATGACATCTACCACTTTTTGATGGACATGCTGATAATCCCCGATATTTATGGTATCTACAATCGTTTGTACAACCCCTAGGATGAACTCGGTCTTAGCAATTTGACGTGACAGCACATGATGCAATGTATACGCTTGGAAGCCACTAACATTCATAAATTGATTGGCTACTTCAACATTTTCATAATAAAATACACGCTCCCACGGAACAACTACATCATCAAAAACAACAATCGCATCCATTTCTTCAAAGCGTGCACTTAAAGGATGATCAAACCTAGAATCTCCTCCGACAAAAGATTGCCGACATAAAAACTTTAAGCCTTTTGTGTTACTCGGTATAGAAAAGCCAAAACCTTTTCCTTCATCAAAGCCATTTGTTGATAGAACAAGAAGTTCATCTGTAATTCCTCCCTGTGTAGCTAGTAATCTAGCTCCTTTAATGACTAAGCCTTCACCCGTTTTTGCAACAATTTTAGCAGCGATTGTTACTTCTTCATCCTCATAGTAAAAACGCTTGCGGTTTACTTGCGGCTCTATAAAAGTATGTGTCATGGAAATATCATTTTCACGGGCATATTCATAAAACTTCAGCAAATGGTCTGGAAAACAATTCGGCTTATCTTTCAAAAAGTTCGATGCTGATGCCAAAGCCATCAATGTCGTATTCATGTAGTCAGGACTTCTTCCCATCAAACCGTTTGTTTGTAAAGCCCATTCTCTTGCGGCCATACGTCTTTTTACCAGATCCTCGGGACTCATGACTTGAAGGAAAGACATGCCGACTCTCTCTTTGCTAGTTGGCGATTCATATGTCATTTTTTCAAGATATGCTTCTTGATGTTGTAAATTAAAAAGCTTTGCCTGACTTTGCATGATTCCCTTAAATGCAGGATGCTCTGACACCTTGCCCGTCACAACTTCCCCATCAATCGAAATATACGTATTTAAAGCATCGATACGTTCCACATACTGCTGTCCTGTCATTATTGGCATGTTGTCACTCCTAAACATTTCCTATGTTTTTGTACTTATGTAGTATATGAAATGTCCAAATATTAGGTGACGATACAGCGCATTAGAAAACCCGATTAGGAAGAATCTAATCGGGTACAATCGTTACTTTTCCAAAAAATCATAGGGGGAGACATCATCCATACCAATCATTGGATGAATATAAGGAGCTGTTTCTACTGTTAATTTAGGGTCCTCGATAGCCGCTTCTTGCACAACCTCTTGTTTTACTGGAACTGCCTCGACTTCAACAATGACTTCTTCGACATCCATTGGATTTAATCGAGCGCGCAACGAAGTAAAACGCTGTAAATCGTCTGTACGCTGCAAACCATCTGCCAGGACATCGGGTTCCCCACATAAAATCAAAAAGTTTTTCGCTCTTGTAATACCTGTGTACAAAAGATTACGCCGCAGCATTTTAGAATACCCTTTGACAACAGGCATAATGACGGTTTGAAACTCTGAACCTTGAGATTTATGAATGGAGCAACAATAAGCTAGTGTCAATTGATTGAGGTCACTTCGTTGATAGGTCACTTCAATGCCATCAAAGGAGACAATCAGTAAATCTTGTTTTTCTATTGTCTCTTTTGCCTTAATAATACTAATGACTTCTCCCATATCACCATTAAAAACATTACTTTCAGGCTGATTGACGAGCTGCAGAACTTTATCCTTTATTCGATACGTTACGTCCCCAAAGACAAGTTCCTTCCTTGTCCCTGTATCATTAGGATTAATAAGCTCTTGAATCATTTTATTTAAATTATCAATACCAGCAGGACCTTTATACATCGGAGCTAATACTTGTATATTACGAATTTCTTGCCCCTTAGCAACAGCACTTTTTACTACCTGTGTCACAACATTTCCAACCTGATCGACGGATGATTTAATAAACGAGCGATCCGTAGTTTTCGATGTTAAATCTTTCGGAATGGTTCCTTTTTTGATTTGATGGGCTAGTTCAATAATTGTAGAGCCCTCTGCTTGTCGGTAAACATCTGTCAATTCCACCGTTGGAAGCTGCTTGGATGCTAATAAATCCTTCAACACCTGTCCTGGTCCTACAGGCGGTAATTGGTCCTGATCCCCTACAAAGACAACCTGTACATCCTCATGTAAAGCTTTTAATAATTGATGAGCAAGCCATGTATCCACCATTGACATTTCATCTACAATAATAAGCTTACCTGTGACCTCTCGTTCAGTCTCTTCTTCTTTTTCTTGACCAGTAAAGCCGAGTAAACGATGAATAGTCATAGCTGGTAGTTCAGTCGATTCAGCTAAGCGCTTCGCAGCTCGCCCAGTGGGTGCACAAAGGATAATAGGAAAAGGCTCCTCTTTTTGAGCATATTCTTTTGGATTTAATGATAAGCCATGAAGCTTCGCATAAACTTCAACAACTCCACGTACAACAGTCGTTTTACCCGTACCAGGTCCACCTGTTAAAATCATTACGGCTGAATTTAAAGCCTGTTCAATGGCATTTGCTTGTGTTTCAGCATAAGTCACATGGAGTAGTTCCTCAGTTTCACCAATCGCTTTACGAATCTCATCTTTGCTAAAATGCTCAGCCTTGCTATTTCGTTCAACAAGCGTCAATATTTTGGAAGCGATTCCGACCTCAGAAAAATAAAGGGAGGGTAAATATAATCTTGTTTCTTCCCCACAAATTTTACCTTCTTCTCGCAGCTCGATACAGGCTTTAGAAATATCCTCGAACGGTATCTCCTGTCGTTGACTTTGTTCAAGCATTTCCTTTACAAGTGGTAGAACATGCTCCGCATCTAGATAAACATGCCCATCAGATAATGCAGCCGTATTTAAAATATGGAAAATCGCTGCTTTAACACGGTCAGGATGTTTTCCGGTAATGCCTAATTTGGCACCAAGCTCATCTGCTCGAAGGAACCCTACCCCTTCCACATCTTCTATTAAGCGATATGGGTTTTCAGTTAGTAATTCAATGGCTTCAGTTCGATAGGTTTGATATATTTTCATTCCAAGCTGTGGACCAAAGCCCCATTCATTTAGCTGGATCATTACCCGTTCTAAACCAAGGTTTTGCTCAATCGTGCGATGGATCACTTCTTTTTTTTCAGATGATAAACGTGGAACAGCATCCAGTGCACTTGGATCTTCTAATATAAGACGCAATGCATTAGCTCCTAGTTTTTCAACAATGGTTTCAGCCGTTTTTTTCCCGATTCCTACAAATAAGTCACTAGATAAATAATGAATAATTCCTTGTTCAGTAGCGGGTACCTCTTTTGTAAATGTCTCGATTTGGAATTGTGCACCATATTTAGGATGCTGTTTTAATATACCTGTAAAACGGTATTGCTCATCCATTTGTAACGGTGGAAAATAGCCAACAACAATAATTTCTTTATCTTCATATTGTAAGTTTGTCTCTTGAATTTTCACTCGTATAATGGAATACATATTTTGTGTGTTATGAAAAATAGAGACAATCGGACGTCCGAGAATAAAAAATTTATTGAGTTCAAATAAATCGAGATGCTCTGTCATATTCGGTCCGCCCTTTCTAATTGTTTTCAATCTTTTTATTTTACCATAGACCTTTCGAAATATCGTTGATAAAAATATTCCCCCTTATTATTTTTACATTATTTCGACAAATGACAATTCTCAGCTTTTATCCATATTTCCATGCTATGATAAATAAGAATGAGTGGCACGGAAGGATCGTGAAGTTATTGGAATTTAGACCTTGCATCGATTTACATGAAGGCAAAGTAAAACAAATTGTCGGGAGTACTTTAGGTACGACCAATCAAACAGTCGTTGAGAATTTTATTTCTAGTTATGATTCTAGCTACTATGCACAAATGTTTGCACAGGATCACTTAACAGGTGGACACGTCATCATGCTTGGTCAGGGCAATGAAGATGCTGCTCTAGCTGCTTTAGCGACATTTCCACAAGGGTTACAAGTCGGTGGTGGCATTACTGCTGCAAATGCCCAAAAATATATTGACGCTGGTGCCTCACATGTGATTGTCACTTCCTATATCTTTCATGATGGCAAGCTAGATTTAGAACGTTTACAGCATTTAAACAAATTGATCGGTAAAGAACATCTTGTCATTGATCTAAGCTGCAAAATGCGAGATGGTAAGTGGTTTGTCATGACGGATAAATGGACAAAGTTTAGTCACTTCGAAGTCAATGCGGCCTCGATTCAAGATATTGAGAATTATTGTGATGAACTGTTAATTCACGCAGTCGATGTAGAAGGAAAAAAAGGTGGGATGCAGGAAAGCTTGGTACGAGATCTTGCAGCCTGGACCTCCATCCCAACCACCTATGCAGGAGGCATTCGTTCAATAGAAGACTTAGAAAAGTTTAACCAATTAACCAGCGGAAAGCTTCATATCACAATTGGGAGTGCTCTCTCTATTTTTGGAGGAGAGCTGCCCTATACAGATGTCGTGAAATATTGTAAAAAAGGCGGGATTATGTGAACCTCATTTATAAAGATTATATTTTTCCATTTCAAGAAACAAATTTAGAACGTATCATTGATGGCAAGTATTTCAAAGTAAATAAAAAAGATCATTCTCTTGCCATTCATGTTCAACTTGATAATGAGCAAATGCTACTAGAGTTTTCTAAATCGTTAAAGGCTACTTGTGGTTTCCTACGCGATCAAGAAACAGAGCCCTATATAGGAACCTATATTGACTTACAAATATTTGTGGATGAGTTTAATAAACGGTATAACTTAAATGCTGAAATTATTAGTTAACACAGAGGGGTAATTTTCTCCCCTTTGTTTGCAAAAATACGCCCCCTCCTTCACCTTTTACAATCCATTTTAGCCCTTTTGAAACCTTTTACCTCTTATGTGAGTTATATATGATGTAGAAAGGTTTTATCCTTATGAAAAACGATCCTAATATTTAAACCTTGCCGATCTTTGGCTGCTATTTTATTGAGATGAAGGACTATTCTACATAGAATGAGGAGTGGAACATTATTAAGTGTCCACAGACATATGGGAAAGGATTTTTTAAATATGAAAACCGAACTCGAAGTAAACTCTTTAAAATCATTTCAAACGGAGTTAACACGCTTCTTTTTAGCTTATAAATTTGCTTTACAGGAAGTGGAAACGAAAATTAATATTTTGCAAGAGGAATTTAAGCTTATTCATGAATATAATCCCATTGAGCATATTTCAACACGCGTAAAGTCACCGAAAAGCATTTTAACAAAGATGTTAAAAAAGGAACTTCCTCCTACGATGGAAGACGTACGCGAAAACATTCGTGATATTGCAGGTGCCCGCATTACTTGTTCATTTGTCGAGGATATTTATAAAGTGAGTGCCATGTTGCAGGCACAGCATGACATTGAGGTTGTAGAGGTGAAGGACTATATTGCTAGTCCTAAAGACAATGGCTATCAAAGCTTACACCTTATTATAAAAATCCCTATTTTCATGTCAGATCATATGGAGAAGGTCTATACAGAGATTCAAATCAGGACCATTGCGATGGACTTTTGGGCCAGCCTGGAACATAAAATTTATTATAAATATAATAAAGAAGTGCCCGAACATATTCGTGTTGAATTAAAAGAAGCGGCACTACAAGCTGCTGAGTTAGATCGAAAAATGGAGCGACTCAATAAAGAGATTAATATATTAAAGGAAAATGAGGCCGAGCCCACTTTATTAGATAGTACACCTATATCACAGCTAGCTAAATATTTTGCACAACTTCCAAACCTGAATCATCCTGATTAATTCCTCTTGAACAAAAAAATCCACCTTGCTCCAGCAAAAATGTCTGCTTGGAAGTAAAGTGGATTTTTATTCATATTTAAGCCTTGTCTTTGGATTTCGTCACAATAAAGAAAGATAAAATAAGGGCACAAATGGCAAAAACTAAAGTTGTAATATACACATAGCTTACACCATTCGCAATGGTTCCCTTTAAAAAGCTTATTTCTTCTAGACTAAAGCCGCCTTTTGCAAATTCACCATTAAGCTGAATTTCTCCTTTACCTAATGAAGCCATTTTCTCACTCGTTGCAAGGTTAAAAACCATCCCAAATAGCGCTGCACCTACCGCTTGACTAAATGTATTGGTGAAGGAATTGAGGCCAATTGAAATACCCAGTTGCTTTGGATTAGCCACCTTTTGAATGGAAATCATCAACATTGGCATAATAAAGCCCATACCAAGCCCGATTAATGAAGAGCCAAGATACACGCTTAAATCACTAGAGCCTGAGGATAGTCTAGCCAGCATAATCGTTCCCGTAACTAATAAAATCGTCCCCATTTGGATAATTCGTTTATTCGTTAAACGTCCGATTAAATAGCCTGCTGCAATGGAATTCATCGTCCAGAAAATGGACATGGGTGTTAGAAGTAGGCCAGCTTGCGTGGCATTTTTTCCAAGAACACTTTGCGCATATATCGGAATATAGACCGTCACACCAATGACAATTGACATCGTACTTAATGTAAGTGAATTAATCACCATGAGACGACCATTTTTAAATAATGTTAATGGAATAATCGGCTCTTCTGCACGGAGCTCCACCCATATAAAAACGCCTAAAAATACAGCTGCAACGGCATACATCATGAGCGATTGACTCGATAACCATGCTTGTGTCTTACTGTTTTCGATAATGACATATAGGAGTGAAACCATTCCGACCGTAAATAGGCCAGCACCTAAATAATCAATTTTCCGCTTCACTGCCTCAAGCTGTTCTTTATAATGTTTAACAATAAGATAGATAGAAGCTAAACCAAATGGTACATTAATGAAAAAGATAAAGTGCCATGATACTTGGTCAACAATAAAACCTCCAAAAAGTGGCCCAACTACGCCTGATACGCCCCATACCATGCTTAAATAGCTTTGTCCTTTAGCACGTGCTTTTTCAGTCGTAAATAGTTCACCAACCATCGTTAATGTAATTGGTAAAATCGAGCCTGCACCTATCCCTTGGATCGCACGAAAGACAATTAATTGTTCCATTGACTGTGCTAACCCACATAACATGGAACCTAATAAAAAAATAATAATACCCGTAATAATCATCCGTTTTCGCCCAAATAAATCGGCTAGCTTACCAAAAATAATCGCAGCGATAGCAGAGGCTAATAAATAAGCGGAATAAATCCAGCTTATTAAGTCTACACCTAATAAATCTGCTGTTATACTTGGAATAGCTGTACTAACAATCGTTCCTTCAATTGCCGCAAGCGCTGTTACAAGTAATAGTGCCATAAATACTTTATTCATCGTGTCACCTATTCCTTTCCTGCATGACATACACTAACAAATTTAACCTAAAAATAAAAGAGGATAGGATAATTTTTATAAAAAATATCGAATGACCATAAAAATTTGATCCACAATCCATCGACACCCACCCTACTATAGAACTGCATAAAAAAGCAGCAAGTTCAGCCAATCACACTTGCTGCTTTTATCTATTAGTTAAATCGCTGAGCAATCATATCATAAATATAACGAGCTTGATCGTATTCTGGCTGTAAGGTAAAGGCCTGTTTTAAATGATACATCGCATCCTCGGTTTGCTCTGTAGACACTGCATACAGTACACCTAAATTATAGTGGGCATCTGCATTGTTCCAGTCCTGTTCAATTAAAAGATCCAGTTCCTTCTTCCCTTGCTCAAACATCTCTAATGCACATAGTACAATTGCATAGGCTAATCGAATCTGTGTATCTTCAGGAGCAATTTCCACGGCTCTTTGTAAATAAGGCAATGCTAATTTTGGATTCTCCATACGCTCAAAGCATTTCCCCATCATATAGTACACATCTGCGCCTTCGATATGATGCTTAAGTGCTTGTTCATAAAGCTTTACAGCCTCAGCATAGCGTTCCGCATTGTAATAAAGATTTGCTAAGCCATAATAAGCTGTAGCTGCTGTCTCATCTACCGTAATAGCCTTTTGGAAAAAACGCTCTGCACGTTCTGTATCCTCTAAGACTGCTAATAAATTGCCGAAGTTTACATAACCAATAGCATTTTCCGGCTCAGCTTCTATCGCCTTTGTAAATAGTTGTGCAGCCTCTTCATAACGCTTATCTTGAAATGCTTGAATGCCCTGTTCATTATAATTCATTATTTCTTCACCTCTATGTAGCGAAAGACTGCTTCCATGAAGCAAAGCAGTCTTAGCGCAAGTTATCCAACATATGTTAGTTTTTCATTACTTTTAAAGACTTCATCAATCGTTCCACCACCAATACATTCTTCTCCATCATAGAGAACAACTGCTTGTCCTGGAGTGATAGCACGGACAGGCTCTGCAAATGTAATATGAGTACGACCATCTGCTAATATTTCAACTTCTACTGGTGTATCCGTTTGACGATAACGGAATTTCGCCGTACAAGAAAATTTCCCAGGCAATTTTTTTGTCGAAGTATAGTTCATTTTTACAGCAGATAATGAAGTAGAATATAAATGCTCATTGTCAAAACCTTGTCCAACAAGTAGAACATTACGCTCTAAGTCTTTCCCTAACACAAACCACGGCTCACCATCTCCACCAATACCAAGACCATGTCGTTGCCCAAGAGTATAATACATTAAACCGTCATGTTTTCCCATGACAACGCCATCCATTGTTTCCATATTGCCTGGTTGAGCTGGTAAAAATTGACTCAAAAATTCTTTGAAATTACGTTCCCCAATGAAACAAATCCCTGTAGAATCTTTTTTCTTCGCTGTTGCCAATCCTGCTTCTTCAGCAATTTTACGCACTTCTTTTTTCTCCATATCGCCAATCGGGAACATCACATGAGCCAATTGCTCCTGTGATAGTTGATTTAAAAAGTAAGTTTGGTCTTTGTTATTATCTACACCGCGTAACATTTGCACTTCTCCATCACCGCTACGATCGATACGTGCATAATGACCTGTTGCTAAATAATCAGCGCCAAGGCTCATCGCATGCTCTAAAAACGCTTTAAATTTAATCTCTTTGTTGCACATTACATCAGGATTTGGTGTACGTCCTGCTTTATATTCTTCTAAAAAGTATGTGAAAACTTTATCCCAGTATTGTTTCTCAAAATTTACAGCATAATAGGGGATGCCGATTTGATTACATACTTTTATGACATCATCATAATCTTCTGTTGCTGTACAAACACCATTTTCGTCAGTATCATCCCAGTTTTTCATAAAGATCCCGATTACTTCATACCCTTGTTGTTTTAACAAATATGCAGCCACCGACGAATCTACCCCACCAGACATGCCGACAACAACGCGAATTTGAGAGGGGTCACGTGTTTCTTTCATTGTGGTCACCTTTTCTTTTATCTATTTACAGTTAATGCTTCATTAATTGTAGAAACCTAACATGTTCTTCACAAATTATCTTTTAGCTAGTTTTTTCACTATTTGTGCTGTTTTTTCAGCGGCGTCACGTATATCTTTTTCCGTTAAATCCTGACCAAAGCTAAATCGGATCGAGTTTCGTAGTTCCTCTGTACCTTGCCCAAACATTGCTACTAACACATGTGATGGATCAATCGACCCAGCGGTACATGCAGAACCACTAGATACACAGATTCCTGCCATATCAAGATTCACTAAAAATGATTCTACTTCCATGCCCTCAAAGCTAATATTTAAAACATGTGGCAATGACTGCTCTTCATCACCATTAACATGGAACGCTAATTTTTCCTGTGAAAATACATCCAGCATAATTTGCTTAAAGTGATTGTATAGTGAACGCTTTTCTTCACGCAACTTATTTGCAACTTGTACAGCCGTCGCAAAGCCAATAATTGCTGGTATATTTTCAGTTCCTGCACGACGTTTTTTTTCTTGTGCACCGCCTAATGCATAAGTAGCTAAAGGTGTTCCAGCCTTTTGGAAAAGGAACCCCACTCCTTTAGGCCCATTAATTTTATGAGCGGACACACTCAATAAATCTACTTTCAATTGAGCCACATCAATTTGTTCTAAACCATATGCTTGAACGGCATCTGTATGGAAGGTAGCTTGATGTCCTTGTAGTAGCTCTCCAATTTCTGCAATAGGCTGAATAGTACCCACTTCATTATTCCCATACATAATTGTCACTAAAATCGTATCATCACGAAGTGCTTTTTGGACATCCTCTACAGCTACACGCCCTGCCTTATCCACAGGTAAATAAGTCACATCAAAGCCATCTCGTTCAAGTTTTTCACATGTATGTAACACCGCATGATGCTCTACTTGTGTTGTAATGATGTGCTTTCCCTCTTTAGCTCGTGCATAGACAGTCCCCAGAATGGCCGTATTATCTGCTTCAGTACCACCACTTGTAAAGATTATTTCTCCCGCATGGGCACCAATAGACTTGGCTAAAATGTCGCGAGCATCATCAAGATATTTACGCGCCTCTCGACCTGCCCCATGGATACTGGATGCATTGCCAAATACGTGTTGCATAGCAGACGTCATCGCTTCTATAACTTGGCCATTCATCGGTGATGTGGCAGCATGATCGAGATAGATATATGAATTCATGTTGAAAAACTCCTTTTTAATAAAAAACGCTGGAACCCACATTATTTACCATAATTATGAAAAACATTCCGCATGAAATTCAATGCACACAGCTAAGTGTTTTGATTTCATCGTTTATTTTTCAATTCAACTATGATACGTACGGGGAGCAGCGCTTTAGCTTAAACATTTTAAATATAGAACATATAGCCTTCTGCTACATTTTCTTCTGTGTATTGTGCTAAATCTTCTATTGTTGTTGTATCTAACACATTTTTTACTGCGTCACGAATGCGCAACCATAACTCACGTTGTGGTGCTTCCTCGTTTTCAATACCCTCTACTGGTTGAATTGGCCCTTCTAGTACACTAATAACATGGGCTGCAGAAATTTCGCTCGGTGGATTTGCTAGCATATAACCACCATAAGCGCCACGTACACTTTTTACTAAGCCTGAATTACGAAGCGGTGACACTAATTGCTCTAAATACGCCTCTGAAAGCTCCTTTTCGGCAGCAATTTTACGTAAAGGAATTGGACCCTCTCCGTAATGCTTTGCTAATTCAATCATAATCGTAAGCCCGTAACGGCCCTTTGTTGAAATTTTCATTTTATCACCCTCAATTAGTCTAGTCAAAATTACTACCAACAGTATATCATAATCTCCTCTTGATGAACTCGGAAATACACCTAGAAGGATATGATATACTAAATAATGCGATTCAACATTGTTCAACGATCCACTAGTAGCGCTGAATTTTAGTGCAAATAAATGGATACATAAAAAATGTCAACGACTGAAAGGGGGATTTATTTTGCACAATGAACCACTTGCTTTTCGAATGCGTCCTTTAACACTTGATGAAATTATAGGTCATCAAGATTTTATTGGTCCAAACACAGCTCTATATAAAATGATTCAAAATGAACATGTCCCTTCCATGTTGCTCTACGGAGAACCCGGCATCGGCAAAACCTCTATTGCAAATGCAATTGCAGGAAGCTCTCAGCTCCCTTTCTTTGCACTCAATGCGACACGAGCTGGCAAAAAAGATGTGGAAGATATTGTCCAAGAAGCTAGAATCTCAGGAAAAGTTCTACTTTTTTTAGATGAAATTCATCGCTTTAATAAATTACAGCAAGACACTTTGCTACCACATGTGGAAAATGGCTCGATTGTCTTAATCGGTGCAACAACTGAAAATCCTTACCACGATGTCAATCCAGCGATTCGTTCTCGCTGTGGTGAGATTTATCAACTTAAACGATTAACGAAGGAAAATCTAATGGAGCTTGTAGAGAAAGCACTTGCAGATGAAAAACGAGGTTTAGGTAAATATCATTTTGTCTTAACACCCTCACAAATTGAGCATATTGCAGAGGCAGCTAACGGAGATGCACGAAAGGCATTAACGTTACTTGAATCCATTTACTACGCAAGTGATGATGTAGAGGGGCAAACGATTGCAGCCGACCATATTATTGATCACTTAATTAGTCGAATTGGTGTTTATGGTGATAAAAAGGGCTCACATTTTTATAATTTACTTTCTGCCTTGCAGAAGTCTGTCCGTGGCAGTGATACGAATGCCGCGCTATATTATTTAGCACATTTATTAGAAACTGGTGATTTAGTGGCTGTCAGCAGACGTTTACTTGTCATGGCGTATGAAGATATTGGACTTGCCAACCCTGAGGTGGGTCCTCATATGCTCGCCGCGATACAGGCAGCAGAACGTCTTGGATTACCAGAGGCACGCATCCCACTTGCAAGTGCAGTTATTGAAATGTGTTTAGCATCAAAATCTAATTCTGCTATCCTAGCAATCGATGACGCGATAAAGGCGATTCATGAGGGTAAAACGGGTGATATACCTCATCATTTGCGTGATGCTCACTACGCTGGGGCAACAGATTTAGGTCATGTTGGATATCAATATCCTCATAACACACCCATCGGAACATTCGGGGGCTGGGTAGATCAGCAATACTTACCTGATAAGCTGGTAGGAACCGAGTTTTATAAACCTGTTATTGCTGGTGAGGAAAAACGTATGGCTAGTATCTATGAAAAACTTAAATCTTTTCATCAAAATATAAAGTAGCTTTCCTAGAGCAAAGTCATTACTTCTACCGTTAGAAGAGACTTTGCTTTTTTTAGCGATACCATAAAAAAGAACCCACGAAACTTTAATGGGCAAATACATCCACTTTCCAACACTTACCACAGTTGAAAAACTAGAAATAATTACAAAAGTTCACGCAGATTCCTATTATATAGTCTATTTTCAGACAATAGAGTGTCTTCCACTGTCTAGATATTCAATTCATGATCAACAAATAATTTAAACTGTTGAAGGCATTGCTTCACATCACCCTTTTGTACAAGCACTTCATTGCGCAAAGTAGTCACTTTTTCTTTATCCTCTACGACTTCAGCCATGAGGGCAAAAATATCTGTTAATAATTGCTCATTTTCCTCTTGATCGATACTAGGTAAGGAAGTAGCAGCAATATGTAATAACTTCTCGATTTTGCCTGGCGTCTTTTGTAAAGCATTAGATGAATAGAACGTTGAAGCCGCTAAAAAATAACATAACTTGGCACTACAGTCGATAAACAAATGCCAATACGTATTGGCACTAGGAATCTCCCCTGCCCGATGATCGATATATTCCTTATAAAAAGTTGTTACTTGTATATATAAAGGATTTAATTCTCGCATCGCTTTCGGATAATTATCAGATGTGTCTAAGTAATCAAATACAATGGCATTCATTTTCTCTTGAAGCTTGACAATATCTAAATGATCTCGAATAATTTGAATTTCCATTTTCCCACTCTCCCATTTGTCATTTGTTGATTCCGCACTTAATGGCTATTTTTGATTAGCTCAAAGCATCCCAAACAAACTGATCGATTATCTATTGGAATTATTCAAATTATAGCAATAAACCAATTAGAGTAGTGGAGACATGAAAAAAATAAGACAATTTCGTGAATTAATAGCATTTTATGCACATAAGAAGAACTATTTTGGTAAAATTATACCCTTTGTACATAATCGTCAAATAACGCTTGTTCCATAGTTTGATCAACAATTTCCACAATGCTTCCCTGGACATATTTTTTAATACGTTTATTAGGGATATAAAAATAGGCATTGTTTTTTATTAACCATTCACTTAATGTAAGGTCGCTATCAGCTTGTTGATTCGTTAATATGTTCTTATGCCGCAAAATATCGGCCATTTTATAAAAGCCATCTGACAATTCATAGGCAGATACATCAAAATTAAAAATGGGGCTTACAACCTGTCCAATATCATAAATATGTATCGTTTGCTTTTCTTCATCTATAGCTAACTCGACAGTGCTTATTTCATCGAAAAGATTTAAACCTCTATACTCCATTTGATAAATTTTATCCATCTGTATACGCCTCCTTTTTATAACGGTCTTATTGTAACATAGAAAAAGTAGCCCCCTACAAACAATAAAGGTGGCTACTTCTATGAATTCGATTCATCATGCTGTTTTGTGAAGTCCTATAGACTAATAACCTTGTACGCGTGTGATTTTCACATCTTTTAAAATCGTATTAACAACCCAGCTTGCTGCAATTAAACCAGCTACTGATGGCACAAAGGCATTGGAAGAAGGCGGCATCTTCGCTTTACGAATGGCAGCATCTGGCTTCCCTACATGTTCAACAACATCTGGACGTACGACAATCGGACTTTCATCTGAAAACACAACCGTCACACCTTTATGAATGCCTTCTTTACGTAACTTTGTACGGATAATTTTTGCTAGTGGATCTGTGTGTGTTTTAGAAATATCTGCTATTTGGAAGCGAGTAGGGTCCATTTTATTCGCTGCACCCATACTAGCAATAATAGGAATATTACGCTTTAAGCATTCTTTCATAATATGAATTTTATACATGACTGTATCACTTGCATCGATTACATAATCAATGCCTTGTGCAAAAAATTCTTCATACGTTTCTTCCGTATAAAACATATGCATATCAATGACTTCACAGTCAGGGTTAATATCTGCAATGCGCTCTTTCATAATAGCTGATTTAGATTGTCCAACTGTAGATAGATACGCCACTAATTGTCTGTTCACATTAGTAATATCTACATTATCCTTATCGACTAATATAATTCGGCCGATACCACTTCGTGCACATGCTTCAGCAGCAAATGAACCGACGCCACCTACACCAAGAATAGCAACCGTTGTATTTTTTAATTTTTCGAGACCCTCTGTTCCTATAGCGAGCTCGTTACGTGAAAATTGATGTAACATCCTGACACTCTCCATCTATGAAATTTTATTAGTAAACCTAGTTAAATACTAAGATAAAATCAAAACCTATATTACATTTTATCATGTTATTCATCAAGTGAAAATTATAAAGAAAAAAATAGAGCAATTGAATCGATTCAATTGCTCTATACTTCATTATACATAATTTTTTTGAAAGGTCTCTACAAAAGAACTACTAAACTGGACATTCATTTGTTGAAGGGCCGCAATAACAGCTCCTCCTATAGGGGGTAATGCAGGGGTCTTAAAACGGAACGGTAATGTCTCCTCCATTGCCATCGCTTGAAGACTTGGAACAAAATAATTTTCATGCGTAAACACGCCCCCACATAGGACGACAGGTACGTCTTCTTGCCCCCACACCATTCGTAAATAACATGCTTTAATGGCCTTAAAATAGTTTTGACAGGCTTCTTCAATAATTCTCTTAGCTACTAGATCACCATTATCAGCCGCTGCGACAATATAAGCACTCAATGGCGCGATAACTGTGCGTGGATGCTCTTCTCCATAAACAGAGGCGATTAATTGTGGCACATGTTCTATAGAGAAATGCTTTAGCACAGCTTCTGTCAATATAGTACTTGGTGCTCTGCCATCATAGCTTTGTAGCACAGCCTTTAGTAACTGGACACCTAAATCATAGCCGCTTCCTTCATCATCAAAAAGATACCCCCAGCCACCTACTCGATGAAAATGCTGCTGCTTATCATATCCCATCGTTATAGCGCCTGTCCCCGCAATTTGCACAATCCCTGCCTTTCCAAATGTACCCGCATAAAGAGCGATCAACGCATCATTATCGACTGTAATGGTCGCGGAGCTACATACATATTGCCGCAATATAGATTCCACAATGCTCTCGGCTTGAAGCTCCTTGACACCCGCCATACCCGCAAAGCAGCTAGTAATCTCTGCTACTATTTGGGAGTTTTGTTGCTGCAGGCTTTGCATGATTGAATGGATGGTTGCTTCGAAATATGGTTGATCCATAGCTGTAGGGTTACTGCGAGTCGTTTCGATTTGGGCAAAGCATTGACCTTTTTCATCACAAATAACCGCCGTCGTTTTTGTGCCACCACCATCTATGGCTAAAACATACATAACACCATATCCTTTCTCATAAAGAAAAAGAGATTGATGACTCAATCCCTTCCTCTCTTATTTTCATTTTGTAAACCCAAATGACGACCATGGTTGAATGTGTGCTAGTAAAAACTGTTCTTCTTCCACAACAGTGGCAACAACATTACTTGACCCAGCATTCGGAATTTCCTTTCGTACAATTTGTAGCTCACCTTTATAACGAACATCCAAATTATTATCGATCGTGACATCGCCCACCTGTAATGGTCGTGTATCATGTACAGGAAAGTCCCCATTTTTATATTTCACGCGAGATTGTGTACTCCGAATCACATATTCAGATACATCTCCTCGATTAAAATGTGGTTCCTTATAAAGGATTGTTTCCTCTAAAATACTCGTGTCAGCTGACTGAACAAGCTTTAATTCAAGCTTCTGGCGATTTAATTGTCCTAAAGCTCGTATTTCTTCCTCCGATGCATACATATTACCAATGATACAATCATCGATTAACCCCGTGTGCCATAAATCTTTTGCTTGCACCGTAATAGGAAGGTGACGGTGCTCCTCCAATGTTGGTAAACCTTGTTCCGTTACTTCCCATGGCCCAAACTTACCAAACTGTGAGGAAATCATCGCAGCCGTTCGAATATTGTTTGCTTTAAACTGTCGAGAGGTTTGTAAAAAATGCTGACGAGATAAGCCTGTAAATTGTCTTGGATAAAAATTATGACAGCCGATAATATTTTCTTTATTCGGACGGTAGGATAAAATGTTGTCTACATATTTCGTACCATTGCTTATATTTAATTCAATTTTTAGATTACTTTCATCAAGTGACATGAATGCTTCTTCCTGACCTGAGAAACCCATGTCTAAACGTAATGCCGCCAAATGATAATGCTCTTTCAAATACCCTATATCTTTATAGGTTAAATTTAGCTCTTGAAAAACGGCTGGCGCTATATCGGCAGAGATGTCAAACCCTAATTGCTGTGCAAATTGATTAATTTGCTGTAATTTCTGCCGTTCTTCATCCTGCTTTAATGACATCAAACATGTAAAAATACGATCAAAACCGTTGTCATGAGCGAGCTGAACATAGCGCTTCATTTCGTCTAGTGTACTATGCTGTGGATATAGCGAAATACCTAATCTCTTCACTTCAAACCCTCCGTTAGTAAACGCTTATACTTCTACTTTTTGTCCTTCTGATGGGGCTACAGCTGATTGTTCATTCTGTGCCGCTAAAGCAGCTTTTTGCTCGTTTTGCTTCGCCATGCGATTTGCCATAGACAGGAATGGCAGGTAAATGCATATAGCTACTACGATTAATACGAGACTCAATACTGCTCCACGCCAAGATTGTGTTACTAAGAAACCATTAATAATCGGTGGCGTCGTCCAAGGTACCGCGATTGTCGCTGCAGGCACAAACCCCCATTTTGTTGCAAAGAAGGCAATCGTCACATTGACCATTGGTGTTAAAATAAATGGTACAAATAAAACCGGATTTAATACAATTGGTAAACCAAATAATAATGGCTCGTTAATATTAAATAATCCAGGAGCAGCTGATAGCTTGCCTACTGTATTGTACTGTTTGTTTTTACGAGCAATAATGAAGATGGCAATAATTAAGGCAATCGTTGTACCTGAACCACCCATATTAATAAAGGCATCAAAGAACGGTTTATTAATAATATACGGTGCTACTTTGCCAGCAGAAATAGCTGCAACGTTCGCATCGATTGCTTGAAGATTAATGGATTGCATAAATGGCTCGATAATATTCGCGCCATGTATACCAAATGACCATAAAAACGTAGGAATGAAAGCTAAAATAAGACCAGCTACCCATGTATTTGTTAAGCCCATAAATGGCTCTTGAATTGATGAATAAAACGATCCAATAATATCTGGTACATCAAAGCCAGCCGAAATGATCGTCCGAACTAATGCAAATAATCCAATCGTAATAATTGCAGGCAGTAATGCAGCAAAAGATTTGGATACAGCTGATGGTACTCCTGCAGGCATTTTAATTAATAGTTTAGAATTGCCAGATAATCGCGAGAACAGCTCCGCGGAAATTAAGGCCGTTATGAGGGCAACAAATATTCCCCCTGTACCTGTCGTTAATCCCGTTAAACCACCTTCCCCAAACGTACCAAATGTCATATAACCGGCAAGTCCGATAACCCCTCCGGATAATGCATCCTTGTCATAGCTTTTTGTCAAATGGTAGGCAACGGAAAAGGCTAATAATAGTGAGATGATTCCAAATGTTGCGCCCCAGACATTGCCTCCAAACTGTGTCCATGTCTCATGTTTCCAAATGGCATCGAGTGCATTTTGATAAAATTTGATAGGCAAATTATTAATAAGTACAGCCAGTGATCCTACAATCGTCAAAGGCATGATCGTAATAAATCCATCACGAATGGCAACTAAATGACGCTGATTCCCAACCTTAGCAGCAACCGGTACAAATTTTTCTTCTAAAAAACGGAACATTCTCATACACTCCCTTTGCTTTTTATTGTGACATCAAAATTTGATGTTACTCCCCTTTAATTCGTTCATATAATTCAATCATTTCCTGTGCTAGATCACGAAAAGTAATAGCGTTCATTAAATGATCTTGCGCATGAATTAATAACATCGATACTTCGACTTTTTCTCCCCTTGCTTCCTGTGATAATAAACCTGTTTGAGAATGGTGTGCTTCGATTAATGCCTCATTCGCTAATTTAATTTTTTCCTTTGCTGCGTCTATCTGTCCCTTTTTTGCCAATTGTAGAGCTTCCATGCATTCACTTTTTGTATGTCCACTATGAACAATAAGCCCCATAATGGATTCCATTAATGCTGTTTCTTCCATCCCCGTTGAGCCTCCTTTAACCTATTAATTGTAATGCTTGCTGCAAGACTTTTTCGCCATTCATCATGCCGTAATCTGCCATATTAATAACATCGATTGGGAAATCCATGTCCTTGAATTTTGTTTCAAATGAGCCCTTTAAATAGCGTACTTGAGGACCTAATAACAATACATCAGCTTTTTTAGTCGCTAGTACTTTTTCAACCTCGCCTTCTGCAATTGCATAAATATCTGCCTCAATATTTTGCTCCTGTGCAGCTTTTTGCATCTTAGATACTAATAAACTAGTACTCATACCAGCTACACACACTAACATAATATTTTTCATTTCAAACACTCCTTTTTTTCTTTTTCCAACAGTGTAATCGCTTACTTAATCTGAGAATAGCACCTATTGGTATATACCACAATATATTTTTTACAGTAATTTTCTCTTTATGAAAGTGTTTACAAAATTGGGCTATTGCACGTTTATAGAAAAATAAACGATTCTACTTAAGTGGTATAGTCCACAAAAAAATTCAAAAAAATTTAAATTTTCCTGACTATTCATTGCTTAAAAATACTCATAAAACGCTGGTTTTTCAGTAGGTAATGCCCACTGCCATTGCTGAATAATCTTCTCTTCTATAGGTTGATTGGCATATATCACAGCATCTTGTACTGACAGATAGCCAACCATCATTGCAGAAAAAAGATTAATAGGTAATGTTAACATATGCATGTCACTGATCGAATTTGTCTCAATTATTGAGACATGGCCACTTTTATTTATTTGATAGATCTGTTCATTCCAAGGACAATACTTATCTTCAATACGGACATACAATGTTTCATGAATATCCTTCCATGGATATTGCGTCATAAATGCATAAGCATCTACCACTCTGACCATGACATCCTGTTTAACTTCCTTTTCAAATTGTGGCTCTTCGAAATAAAAGCCAAATGGCCTATGATTGGAAGTAACCCCTTTCATACTACTGACACTTGCTGCATGAGATGTCATGTAACGCCACATAGCTTGTTCTGCTGAATAATTTGCTACGATAAAATCTTGAATTTCAAACGTACCCTGCTGGATCGTATAACGGATATATCCCTCTAAATGATCGTCGTTAAAATAGGCAGCAAAATGACTATCAGGGCTCCTTCTTTCAATTCTTCTCCACCATGCATCATCACGGATCATACCACCATTTTGCGCAATAGCCATTACCTGATGAAATTCCTTAATCTTTTCGAAAAGCTCGGAGTCAGGCCATTCAAAGCTCATTCGTTTGACGACATCTAATTGCTTCCCAAATGAAGGGAACATCGATTGTGGTATTGTGTAATATAATTTTTCGAAGAATAACTCCCATCCGAAATGACGGTAGAAGGACACAGAAAATGGTGCTAATACAGAAATGGTTTGCCCATTTTCACGCATACTTTGTAGAGCTTCTGTCATCAGTTTTTTTATAATTCCCTGCTGACGATACTCAGGATAGGTAGCGACAAACCCTATGCCCCCCATCTTGTAGCTAATACCATGCACGGTCATATTGAGTGGTAGAATTAATAGCTGTCCCACTACCTTTTTGGCATCATAGGCACCTAATGTTACACTATGCTCAATCCAATAGTGAAAATCCTCTCTACGTGGCCCAGTATATTTATTTGGAAAACAATAATCTCGTAATTGATGGATCTGCCCATAATCGTTCGGTGAGACGATACGAATGTCCATATAACCACCCCTTTTAGAACTGAATATTCTTATAATTAAATAGCTATGAATCTGTTAAAGGAGATTCGTCTGCAGTGGCTGGTAAATCAACCACTGCTAGAATCCTTAAAGCATTTCCCCTATTTCCTTTGTTACCATAATATCTGTTATAGTTTGAAATACTTTTTCAGCATCTGGTCCATTCGCTGATATTTCCACTACACTTCCTGGTTTAACCCCTAATGACATAACACCCATAATAGACTTTAAATTTACGTCCTTCTCTTGAAAAGTTAAGGTAATATCACTTTCGAATGGTGTAACCGCAGTGACTAGTAACGCAGCGGGTCTTGCATGTATTCCTTCGGGTGTAGTAATTTTATATATCTTCTTCATTCATAATGCCTCCATTTTCATGTGAAATCTATTCGATCTTGATAATTGGCAATCATTATCTCATTATGTGACCAATCGGAGTCTACATTATTGCTAACAAAAATGGGCAGCTCGGTTGAAGTCTTGGCAATTTCCTCAATAACTTCGCTGAATAAAGCATTCAATAGCAGCGAACCGATCACTGTCGATGCAGGTGCATATTGCATGTTTTGAGCATGTGCATGTAGAACTCCATCACCAATAGGTATATGGGTGTTAATAACGAGATCTACCACTTCTTCCAGTCGTAGTCCACAATGATGACGTGTTGCCTGCTCCCTATAATCAAGTGATTGGAGAGATAGGACAAATACGTTTGCATGTTTGGCTAATAAAGCTGCATCAATCGGTGCCGCATTTCTACCAGAAGTTGAAATCACAATGCAAATATCATTTTCACGAAAGTCAAATTGCTCTTTATATTGTTCAATAATTGCTGGGTCCTTTTCGTTAATAGAAGAGGCTATGGCTCCTGCATGTAATGCTAGAGGTTCAATAAAAATCGGACGTACCGGTACTAGACCCCCCGCACGATAAAAGGCCTCCTGTGCTAATAGCTGTGAATGACCACAACCGAATAATTGGATAATCCCACCTTTTTGAAGGCGTTGCACAATAATTTGTGCCGCTTCCTTTATACAAGCAGACTCCTGCTCCTTCACAACCTGGATCAGCTTTTCAATTTCAGAAAAATATGCATCCATATAATCACCTTTTTATTTCACTTATAAATTTGTAACGATCCGCACGATACGTACTACGTACAAGCTCAAATGGCCGACCATCAGATAGATAGCTCGTACGTTTAATAATTAAAACAGGCGCTGTTTGATTAATTTGCAAAAACTTTCCATCCTCTTTCGACACAATCGCTGCTTCCATTTGTTGGACGGCATTACCAATTTTCTGATGGAATTTTGCTTCGATTAATGCATATAACGAGCCCATTATTTGCTTCTCATCCAACTCTGGATATACTTTCACAGGTATATACGTTTTTTCAATCGCCATTGGCTTGGAATCAGCATTTCTTATTCGCACGACAAAAAACACTTCTTCTCCGGGCTCCATCATTAAATCCCTTGCAATATCCACTGGTGGTATAATTTTTTCAAAACGTAATACTTTACTACTCGGTTCCATTCCTCTTGCTCGCATATCCTCAGTAAAACTTGTTAAGCCTTTTAACGGTTGCTCTAATTTTGGATTGGCAACATAGGTACCTCTTCCTTTTTCCCGATAAAGCAAACCGCTATTTACGAGATTGGTAATGGATTGTCGGACAGTCATTCTACTAACATCAAACTGTGCAGAAAGCTCTCGTTCTGAAGGTATTGTTTCACCAATTTTGTACTCTTCTAAATAAATTCGTTGTTTAATAATCTCTTCTATTTGTATATAGATAGGTATATGAGAATTTTTCTCTAACAATTCTTGCACCTTCCTTATCGCCTCATTTATGATTTCTCAAATACAACTTTACCTCGACAAATAGTTTTTTGCACATTTAATTTTTGATCAAGCAATACAAAATCTGCATCAAAACCTTCTTTGATTCGCCCCTTCTTGGACAATCTTAACTGCTCCGCGGCATTTGTAGAGGACATGGCGACTATTTCTTGAAGTGAACAATTTGTAACAGCCTTCATATTTTTTACTGCCTGTTCCATCGTTAAAATACTGCCAGCTAACGCACCATTTGCTAAATGAGCACCTTTTTCACTCACAGACACTGTTTGCCCACCTAAATCATATTCGCCATACTGTAATCCTTTCGCGCGCATCGCATCCGTAATAAGAATAATGCCCTTTGCACCTTTCAAACGATAAGCCAACATGACAGATTGAGGATGACTATGCACAAAATCAACAATGAGTTCAACTTTAATTTTGTCATCTAGTAAAGCTCCGCCGACAACACCAGGGTCACGATGATGAAAAGGCCGCATTTGATTATATAAATGAGTGGCCTGCTTTACTCCTAAAGCTACTGCTTTATGGACTTCATCTATTGAAGCGTCAGAGTGACCAATAGATGGAATGACCTGAAAGTCTCTTAGTGCTTCAAGAAATGGAAAGCCACCCTCTATTTCTGGTGCTATCGTGATTTGTCTTATTTGATGGTTACTAATATTTTGCCAATGGGCAAATTGCTCAATCGTAGGACTAATCATGTAAGCTACTGGCTGAGCACCAGCGCGAATTTTTGAAACAAATGGACCTTCCACATGTATACCCAATACATTGGCTTCTCCTTCATGACGTTGGAATTCCGCTACATTCAATAAAGCGCTTTCAATTTTACTGATGGATTGTGTCATTGTCGTAGCCAGAAAACTTGTAACACCTTCTTGCACTAAAGAGCGAGCCATCGCATGTAAAGACTGTTGAGTAGCATCCATCGTATCATGGCCTGCTGATCCATGTATATGCATATCAATATAACCTGGGAGCAGAAACCAATCCTGATCTGTACCATCTATATAGTGAGCTGCCTCGATATTTAAGTTACAGCCTATTTGAGCAATTTCCCCGTCCTGAATAAAGAGATCACCCTCAAATGGTTTCCCTTCAGGATTAATCATTGTGACATGGGAGATTAATAGCGTATCCTTCAAAATTTCACCTCCAGCTAAATTTTTAAAGCTTCGAGGAATTTTCACCATTTCTTATAAGGTATAGTTGTCTATACCAATTATATGCTCATTTTCCAAAAATAAAAAGCTATTTTTTCTATTTTCTAAATTTTTCATACATTATTTTGTTCCTTGAAATAGTTCTGAATAAAAAAGCTAAGATACGTGAGCGGTTGGTATATATACATTTGCACATAAAAAAGGAGCTTTTTTATAAGCTCCTTTTCAATCCTATGTATAGGACGAATCCCAATTGTGCCGTAATGCCAAGAAACATTCGTTTTGAACCCGCAATTTGCAGGGGGGTGCCTGCTTTGCAGCTTTAAACGTCCCGCTCCGCTAGGGGCATGTTTGCGACCACAAAATGAAGGCTCCCGATTCGATAGTGTTCGGTCAAAACTGTGAAGTAGAATTAGCAGTTAGACAAACACATCAGGATTCGTATTACAGTTATCATAGCACCACTTTTCTGATAATTCAAACTATTTTATCTAATAATCTATAATTTCTTGAGAAAACGCAAAAAATACCTAGATTCCCAACAATTTTTGCTAGGAAATCCAGGTATTTTGCATTATAAATTATTTTCTAAAAGGTTTAATTGCCAAGCTTAATTCGCTAAGTTGCTCAGCGGATACTTCACTTGGTGCTTCTGTCATTAAGCAGCTTGCACTTGCTGTTTTCGGGAATGCAATTGTATCACGTAAATTGTGACGGCCTGCTAATAGCATCACAAAGCGATCAAGACCAAATGCAAGTCCAGCATGTGGTGGCACGCCATATTCAAATGCTTCTAATAAGAAGCCGAATTGGGCTTGAGCTTCTTCTTCAGAAAAACCAAGTAATTCAAACATTTTTTCTTGTAGGTCACGTTCATAAATACGTAGTGAACCACCACCAAGCTCATAGCCGTTTAATACGATATCATATGCCTGTGCACGAACAGCTGCTGGATCTGTATCCATTAGCGGAATATCCTCGTCAAACGGACGTGTAAATGGATGGTGAGCTGCATAATAACGACCGTCCTCCTCAGAGTATTCAAATAATGGCCAGTCTGTAATCCATAGGAATGCAAATTGTGATTCGTCGATTAATTCTAAGTCTTGACCTAATTTCGAACGAAGTGCCCCTAAAGAAGCCGCTACAACAGATGCTTTATCCGCAACGAATACTAGAATATCGCCAACTTCTGCATCCATTCGTTCGATTAATGCTGCCGCTAACGCCTCATCGAAGAATTTTGCGATTGGGCCATTTAAGCCTTCCTCTGTTACCTTTAACCAGGCAAGTCCTTTAGCGCCGTAAATACCAACGAACTTAGTTAGTTCATCCATGTCTTTGCGAGAGTATTTGTCAGCTGCACCTTTAATATTGATACTTTTAACTTGTTTTCCTTGTGCCACAGTATCAGCAAACACTTTGAAACCACAGCCTTCAAAAACTTCATTTAAAGCTACTAATTCTAATCCAAAGCGTACATCTGGTTTATCAGAACCATAACGATCCATTGCTTCCTGATACTTCATACGTTGGAATGGTGCAGGAATATCAATCCCTTTTACTTCTTTCATGACTGCTTGGATTAATCGCTCGTTCATTTCTAAAACTTCTTCTTGTGTTAAGAAGCTTGTTTCAATGTCCACCTGTGTAAACTCAGGTTGACGGTCAGCACGTAAGTCTTCATCACGGAAGCAACGTGCAATTTGGAAATACTTCTCAAAGCCAGCAACCATTAATAATTGTTTAAATAGCTGCGGTGATTGAGGTAAAGCATAAAATTCACCTTCATGGACACGTGATGGTACTAAATAGTCACGAGCACCCTCTGGCGTTGATTTTGTTAAAATCGGAGTTTCAACCTCTAAAAAGCCTTCGTTTTGTAAGAAGTTACGGATTGTACGCGTAACGTCCGAACGCATTTTGAACGTATCGAACATAACTGGACGACGTAGGTCAAGATAACGGTATTTTAAACGTAGATCTTCTGATACGTCAGTGCGATCTTCAATTTGGAATGGTGTAGTTTTTGCTGTATTAATGACGACTAAATTCGTCGCCTCCACCTCGATTTTACCATTTGGTACATTCGGGTTGATTTGGTCCTCTGTACGTAGAATAACTGTTCCTTCTATTTCAATTACGTACTCACTACGCACTTTATCCGCCAATGCATGCGCTTCTGCAACGTCTGGACTAAAGACTACTTGTGTAATCCCTGTACGGTCACGTAAATCAATGAAAATTAATCCACCTAGGTCACGACGACGCTGTACCCATCCTTTTAATACGACTTTTTCGCCTTGTAACGTTTCTGAAAGCTCGTTACTAGCATGTGTTCTTGTAGCCATTGTTAAATTCCTCCAAAATATATTCAATTTATGTAGCATTTAACGAGAAATGCCATATCTTTGTTTAGGATTGTTGTGATAAATGATTGACTAACTCTGAAAATGCAACCTTGTGCTGCTCACCAGATTCCATATGCTTTACGGCAGCTGCTTGCTCTTCAAGCTCTGTTTCACCAAGGACAATTGTATACTTGGCCCCTAGACGGTCGGCTGATTTCATTTGGGCTTTCATTTTACGATCTAAATAATCCATCTCTGTTGCAAGGCCCTTTGCACGGAAAGTACTAGTTAACTCTACCGCCTTTTGCTTTGCATCATCGCCCATGGCAATAATATAAACGTCTAATCCAGAAGCCGTATCTAATTCAACACCTTCTGCTTCAAGCGCTAATAACAAACGTTCAATACTTAAAGCGAAACCAATACCAGGAACATCTGGACCGCCTATTTCTTGCACTAGACCATTGTATCGTCCACCACCACAAAGTGTTGTAATAGCTCCGAAGCCAGATGCCGTTGACATAATTTCGAAGGTCGTATGGTTGTAATAATCCAGTCCTCTTACAAGGTTTGGATCAACCTCATACGTAATGCCAAGAGTATCTAAATATGATTTCACTTGGGCAAAATAAGCAGCCGATTCCTCTGTAAGGAACTCTGTTAATGCAGGAGCTGTTTTCATTAATGGGTGCTCACGATCCACCTTACAATCTAAAATACGCAATGGGTTCTTTTGTAAACGATTTTGGCAATCTGAGCAAAATTCATGAATATTTGGCTCAAAATGTTGTAATAAAGCTGTACGGTGCGTATCACGTGTTTCTTTATCACCTAGTGAATTGATCACTAATTTTAAATCCTTTAAGCCCGCTGATTCATAGACATCCATTGCAAGTGCAATGACTTCTGCATCAATTGCAGGATCTGCTGAACCAATTGCCTCTACACCAAATTGAACAAATTGGCGATAGCGACCAGCTTGTTGACGCTCATAGCGGAACATAGGCCCTAGATATGAGAGCTTAACAGGTTGATCTGGAGCGCCAAACATTTTATGTTCCACATATGCACGTACAACACCAGCTGTATTTTCAGGACGTAGTGTTAGTGAGCGACCGCCACGATCCTCAAATGTATACATTTCTTTTTGAACAACATCCGTTGTTTCCCCTACACCACGTGCAAATAAATCAGTCTGCTCGAAAATCGGTGTGCGAATTTCGTTGTAGCGATAGACGCGACAAATATCACGAATAATCGCTTCAACCTTCTGCCATTTTTCAGATTGACCTGGCAAAATATCTTGTGTCCCTCTTGGCACTTTAAAACTCATGTAATTCCCTCCTATATTGATTGCCTATGATTGAGCCATTTTCATCGAGACTAAGTGGGTTCTACTTATGTTGAGCGAGGTTTCATCTGACCCTCCTCCAACGCAAGCGGCGGACATCCTCATATTAAGTAAGCTTCCTCACTACTAGCATTCCATGTTTTTGACAACACAAAAAAGCTCCCGTCACCTTGCCTATGCAAGGGACGAGAGCTATATAAGCTTCCGCGGTTCCACCCTAGTTGACACAAATTTTTACATGTGTCCTCCTCGTAATCGGATAACGGCCGATTCCGTTTTTTCCTACTAAGCACTGCTTTTCAGAAAAAAGCCTCTCAAGTGTTATTCACGTTATACATTTTTGTAGGAAAGATTGCAGCCTAAGTCTTTCCTTCTCTGTTCCAATAGAGGTACACGCTACTTGCTTGGTCATAAGCGATTAATCATTTTTCGATTACCCTTTATGTTAGTCACTAGCTAACCCAATGTCAACTATTTTTGTATTTTTCATAAGAGAGTAACGAAAATAACAAATTCCATTACCTTTTTACCACGAATTTTGATACAAAAGCATGGTAAAATAGCACAAGGAATAGGAGGAATCTGATGAGGACAAAAATTTTACATAGTATTATCATCTTCGTACTAATAGTAACAATTGCGATTCCAAATAAGAACTTTATGCAACATGCTTCCGCTGATACGAGTGATCTAAAAGTATCTGGTACGATTCTTCATTTACGTGAGGGTCCTGGATTGTCTTATCCAATTATTACGACTTTAGATGAAGGTGATCCTTTAACTTCAATCGCTCGTGAAGGTGATTGGATACAGGTAAAAGCAGGTAGCTATGAAGGCTGGGTAGCATCCTGGCTAACTACCTCTACAAGCACTCAAAAAACCATTGATAAAACTGTTATTTCACAGGTTGACCGTTTAAATCTTCGCACTGATCCAGATATATCTTCTGCTGTTCTTGGACAGCTTTCTACGGGCAACCAAGCAAACCTCCTGGAGGAAAATAATGAATGGGCAAAAATTGATTGGAACGGATTATCTGGTTGGGTTTCTAAGGATTATGTAACGATTAATGACAGTCCTAAAAAAGAAAAAGAGCCAAAAGAGGATTCTGTAGAAGTATCTACAACTACTACACCTGTTAATAAAGATACAACTTTTACGATATTGGTGGATGCACTGAATGTTCGTAAAAAACCTGATTTGAATGCCAAAAAAATTGGCACAGTGACAAAGGGACAGGCTTACAAGGTCCTTGCACACGAGCACAATTGGGTACAAATTCAGTATAATGATAAAAAAGCTGGATGGGTCTATAGTTTTTACGGCACTTTTTCAAATAAAGTAAAGAGCACATCTAAATCGTCCTCTTCGAAAGATTTAGAATCCGTTACTATTATTTATAATGGGACAAACTTACGAACTGATGCGTCAACCACTGCTGAAGTTGTGGAGCGAGTAGACGCTGGTAAAACCTACCCTATTGTCGGCGTAAAAAACGATTTTTATGAAATTCAATTAGACAAAGAAACAGCGTTTGTTGCGAATTGGGTTGTTACAACGAGCTCCAATAAAACTTCTATCCCACAAAAGGATCAACAAGAGCCTCGTAAAAAGGGAACTTTAAATGGATTAACCATTGTTGTAGATGCTGGACATGGAGGCAATGACCACGGAACAACAGGTCAACGTGGAACAGAAGAAAAAGGGATTACTTTGAAAACTGCTACTCTCCTTGCTTCTAAGCTAAGTGCAGCGGGTGCCAATGTTGTTATGACAAGAGAGTCTGACGAGTATGTGGCCTTGCGGAAGCGTGTCTCGATTGCCCATCAGTATGAGGCAGACGCTTTTATTAGTCTTCATTATGATGCTACCGATGATAGCTCTATTAACGGCTTCACATCCTATTATATGAATAGCAATCAAAAAGGGCTTGCGGAGGCAATACATGATGGACTTTCGAGTAAAATTGATTTGAGAGATCGTGGAACCCAACAAGGCAACTATTTAGTACTACGTGAGAATCGACAAAGAGCCGTTCTTATTGAGCTGGGTTACTTAAGTAATGCGAGTGAAGAGCGTGCCATCACCACGGCTAAATTCCGTGAACAGGCTACTCTTGGTATTTATCAAGGCATCTTAAATTACTTTAATGCGAATGAAGAATAATACAAAAAAGCTGTGGAATGGTCATCATTTTCCACAGCTTTTTTCATGTTTTAAGAAATACCTAATGCTACTGCAGCTATTAATGCTATACATGCAATCAATGCCCAGCCAAGAATCATCTTCCAAATGAATTTAATCCACTTTTCATATGGGATACCTGCTACGGCTAAATACGCCATTAATGCAGATGAAGTAGGAATAATGGAGTTTGTTAATGAATCTCCGTACTGGAATGCTAAGACTGCTACTTGTCGTTCTAATCCTAATAAATCAGTAATCGGAATCATAATTGGCATAGTTGCTGCCGCCTGTCCACTACCAGATGAAATAAATAAATTTAAAAGGGCTTGAATAAACAGCATACCGATTGCACTTATAGCATGCGGTAAATGTCCGATTGTCTCTGATGCCGCATAAACAATTGTATCTATGATTTTCCCTTGCTCTAAAACGACTGTAATAGCACGTGCAAAACCTACGATGAGAGCACCGAACGTTACAGCCTTTGCCCCATCAATAAAGGAGTCGAATATAGTGCCAGGTTTTAAACCGCCAATGAGGCCAGCAATTAAGCCCATAATTAAAAATGAAGCCGTTAATTGTGTTAAAAACCAATCCCAATTAAAAACACCATAAATATTAAATCCAATGCCACATGCCATTACAATAAAGACTAGCTTATGCTTCCCTGTTAATGAAGGAATGTCAATCGCAGACACATTGGATTTAGCCTGTTGTTCAATCTCATAAATCACACTTGCCTGCGGGTTCTTTTTCACCTTAAAAGCATAGCGAGACACATAGAAGATAGCAAAGCTTAATACAAAAATATAGACAACTGCACGGAAACCAATCCCCGAGAATAAAGGTACATCTGCTAATGATTGCGCAACGCCAACCGTAAAGGGATTTAGCATTCCCCCAAAAAATCCACTGGCTGCTCCTAGTGTAATCATGGCAGTTCCTGTTACTGCATCAAAGCCCATAGCACGAGCGATTGCTACACCAATTGGTACGAAAATAATCGTTTCTTCTGCCATCCCCATTGTAAAACCACCAACAGAGAATAGAATCATAGAAAGTGGAATTAAGAGCTTTTCTCTACCCTCTAATGCTTTTACACCTTTATAAACACCAGCTTCGATAGCACCTGTCGAACGAATAATGCCAAATACACCACTAACTAAGAAAATATAGAAGATAATTTGAGCACCTTTTTCAAGGCCCATCGGTACTGCTGTAAACATTTCAAAAATGGAAACTGGATTACTATCAATATGATGATAGCTACCATCCACAACGAGCATACGTCCTTCTGGATCTTCTACTCGGTCAAACTCACCTGCTGGAATAATATAGCTTGCAATACCTGCTAGAAAAATAATAGCAAAAATAATCGTATATGTATGAGGTACTTTCAGCCAACTCTTCTTTTTTACACGCTGTTCATTTTCCAAAATATCACCAACCTATTGATAGATTTTGACACTAGCAAACTCTATCAAAGCCCCCTTTCTACTTTGTCGCTATATGTCGTTAATTGAAAATAAATATACATTAGTTCAAATTTATTGTAAAGTATTAATTTTCTATTATTTCAGATTTCCCATTTTGTCGTTGCCTTATAAAGCTTTCTAGGACGGCCTTGATGATAAGGGTGCTCCTCCCCTGCCAACGTAAAATAGTTCTGTTCAATTAAACGATTAATAATGCGCTCAGCAGATCTACGTGACAGATTCATATAGTCTGCTAATTCAGCAGCAGAAAAGGGGCGATTATTGGTTACCAACATGAATTGCTTCATAACGTTAATATTTTTAGCACTCATTTTCACTTTTTCAGCAATCTCTAAAATATGTTTATTATTGCTACTTAAGGCTACTTTATTATTATTTTCAAATAATGGTCCATGTAATCGATTCTGTTCATCCACCAAGCACATTACCGTAGAAGTCTCGCTATATTTGGTTGTAAAAAACAAAGCCTGTGATGAATGGGCCTCTGCCTCATGTAAAGAATAGCCATAGCCAACACCCACTTTGAAAATAGTGCCAAATTGTTGTTCATACTGTTCTTTTAGCGAGCGTAAATAAGAAGGTTCAAGCTTTTCAATTACCCCTCTTGTTGAAATAATTAAATAAGGCTCCTGCTGTGCTGGCATGACCTTTGCATGCAAACGAGCGCATAATGTTTCTAACGCACTTTGAAATACTGGATGAAGATGTGATAAATTTTCTTGGCAATGAATAGAGACAACGGCAATTTGCGAGGAAGCCAATAATTTATGATGATACGCATCTAGGGCATAAGTAACCGCCGCTGTAAACGTTTGTTTGCTTTCGACCATATACTTCGCAGGTAGCCCTAATTGTTCAAGCTCTATAAAAACAGCATGAAGGCTAGTAAGAGCTAATTTTGTCTTTCCAGACTCGAATAACTCCTTATGAAATTGAACATAATCAGCCATATTTAAATTTGCTATTTTTTCAGGTTTTTCATGGACCAATGCATAATCTTTTACATGCACATCAGTAGATGCAATTCCTGCCTCCTTCATCACTTGATGAAAGCTATTCATATTAGGCAAATCTATCGATAATTCGCTCAATCCTACTCGTTCATGATGGTGTAGGGATAATAGCGAAAGGGCTAAAGTCAATTCATCAAAAGGAAGATATGTCGCTTGTATAGATGATGCCTTTATTTTTTCATAGCAATAGTAATAGGGAATGGAGCCAGCAAATAATACAATATCCGATTGAGATGCAGCTTCTTCAATATAATCCACACACTGTTCAGGATGCGTATATGGAAAATGAATAAATTGTACGTGAGGAAATACTGCGAAATGCTCTTTTATATTATTCCAAAAAAACAAAGAACCTAAAATCGCTATTGTTTGCATAATTTTCAACCTCTCTAATAAAGCAAATATTCTAATAATTAAGTCCATTCATTATAACGTAAATATACAAAAAAAGAACCTTCCATCATCGAAGGTTCACACATACTCATTTTTTGGTTGTTTCCAATGTAACCCACACAATTTCCTCCAACTGTATGAAGAATGGTGTACGACTAATCTCTAAAATAATATGGTCAGGTAATATTGATAATAAAATACCTTGTTGAATGTTTTTTTCTGTTTGCACTACAATAGCCTGACCAACCATCATTTTAAGAGTTTCGTATAAATATGGATTGGATATACTTCCTATCTGCGCCATGTTCTTGACACTCCCTCCTATAAAACTAACCATACTCTTTAGTATATGAAGGAATGATAGGAAATGTACCATTTATTTTGATTCTAGAAGTATTGTTATTGGTCCATCATTAATGAGAGCAACATCCATCATTGCACCAAAAATGCCTGTCTCCACATGTAAACCGTGTTCCCGTAATGCTTGATTAAAAGCTTCCCACAGCGGCTCTGCTACTTCTGGTCTTGCAGCACTTGTGAAACTTGGACGATTCCCTTTTTTTGCATCCCCATATAACGTAAATTGAGAGACGGATAAAATAGCGCCACCATGCTCTAAAATAGAATGATTCATTTTTCCATCAGCATCTTCCCAAAGGCGTAAATTGGCTACTTTTTTCGCTAAGTATTCAACATCTTCCTGCGTATCTTCATGTGTAATTCCAACTAGAAGAACATAGCCACTATCGATGGCTCCTGTGACAGTTCCGTCTACTGTTACAGAAGCTGTTTTACTACGCTGTAATACTACCTTCATACGTCAATAACCCCAATTCTAACTATTGCTTAATTGATAACACGCTGCACCGAATAAATATCAGGTGTTTGTTTAATTCGCTCCACAACCTTATGCAAATGCGAAATATTTGAAATAGAGATTGTTAAATGAATTGTAGCCATTTTTTCACGATCAGCACGGCCACTTACCGCTAAAATATTCGTTTTAGTTTCACTAACAATTTGCATAATCTCATTTAAAATACCAGGTCGATCAAAAGCAGAAACCTCAATATCCACTGGGTATTCCTTTTTCTCAGGGATGACACCATGCTCCCACTCGACTTCAATTAAACGCTCCTGCTCATCCTCAATTTGAATATTAGGACAGTCTGCACGATGCACGGATACACCACGACCTTTTGTAATAAAGCCAACAATGTCATCTCCTGGAACAGGCGTACAGCAGCGCGAAAGTCGAATGAGCATATTATCAATGCCCTTCACAATGACACCTGATTCCGTACGTTTTTGTGGGATCGGATTTTTCATTTTTTGTTCGATTTTTTCTAAGGCTTCTTCCTGTTCACGCTCTTTTCGGCGTTTTTCAGCTAAACGATTCACAACCTGTTGTGCTGTTATTCCGTTCATACCAACAGCTGCATATAAGTCCTCTTCATTCGTATAATTAAACTTATCGCATACTCTTTTTAGATTTTCAGCTGACATTGTTTCCTTTAAATCGAAATCCTGTGCACGGATTTCCTTTTCAATCATCTCTTTGCCTTTGACAATATTTTCCTCGCGTAAATGACGTTTGAAAAATTGCTTTATTTTATTTTTTGCCTGTGAGGATTGTGCTATTTTCAGCCAATCTCTGCTTGGCCCAAAGGATTGCTTAGATGTTAAAATTTCAATGATGTCACCCGTTTTCAGCGGTGTATCAAGCGGCACCATTTTGCCATTAATTTTCGCCCCTATTGTACGATTTCCGACCTCAGAATGGACACGATAGGCGAAATCGATTGGGACTGAACCAGCAGGTAATTCAATGACATCACCTTCAGGAGTAAAGACGTACACCATATCAGAAAACAGATCAAATTTTAAGGATTCCATAAACTCTTCCGCGTTGGAAGACTCATTTTGGAATTCTAATATTTCACGGAACCATGTTAATTTTTGGTCGACATTTTGCTTTTGATGGTCAACCTTCCTACCCTCTTTATACGCCCAGTGTGCCGCAATCCCGTACTCAGCAATCTTATGCATTTCCTTTGTACGAATCTGTACCTCTAATGGATCCCCATACGGGCCAATAACGGTTGTGTGTAAAGATTGATATAGATTTTGTTTTGGCATAGCAATATAATCTTTAAAACGTCCTGGCATTGGCTTCCACAATGTATGCACAATCCCTAATACGGCATAGCAATCTTTAATACTATCGACCAATACACGAATGGCTAACAAATCATAAATTTCATTAAACTGTTTCTTTTGTAGCACCATTTTTCGATAAATACTGTAAATATGCTTTGGACGTCCATATACATCTGCATCAATTTCAACTTCATATAGCTGTGATTTCATTTCAGCCATGACATTGTCTAAATATGCCTCACGTTCATCTCGCTTTTTCTTCATCAAACTGACAATACGGTAATATTGCTGTGGGTTTAAATAGCGAAGTGCTGTATCTTCAAGCTCCCATTTGACAGTCGATATTCCAAGACGATGTGCAAGCGGTGCAAAAATTTCTAAAGTTTCTTTCGAAATACGTCTCTGCTTTTCGGCAGGCAAATGCTTTAGCGTACGCATATTGTGAAGACGGTCTGCTAGCTTTATTAAAATGACACGGATGTCCTGCGCCATGGCTACAAACATTTTTCGATGATTTTCTGCTTGCTGCGCCTCTTTTGATAAATATTTAATTTTCCCTAATTTTGTAACTCCGTCCACAAGTACTGCTACTTCTTCGCCAAATTCCCGTACCAAATCATCCCGCGTAAAATCTGTATCTTCGACAACATCATGTAAAAAACCTGCCGCTACAGTTTCTGGGTCCATTTGTAATTCAGCTAGAATACCCGCTACTTGTACTGGGTGAATGATATACGGTTCACCAGAGCTACGGAATTGCTCAATATGGGCATCCCTTGCTAATTCATATGCTTTTTTCACGAATGCGACATTTTCATCATTCATGTAGGATTTGACTAACTCAAAAACGTCCTCAGGAGTCAAAATTTGCTCTTTCGCCATAACATGTCCACCTTGCTCGTCAAATTTTTCAGATTAGATATAAACTTAATTGTATAAAATTTTGTAGCCCATTGTAAAGAGACTGTGTCATTTAGTTTAGTTAATCTCGTGAACAGCATTAAAATTGGAAAAAATATTCTTCTTTTTAATAAAAAAGACCCTCTGTGACGTTATATCACAAAGAGTCTTTGTTTCGACAAGAGAATTAGTGTAATTGATTGAAGGCTACAGCAATTTTCGCGCCCACTACTGCATTGTTTTTCACTAATGCAATGTTGGCATCAAGGCTTTTACCTTCTGTTAATTCTTTTACTTTACCTAATAAGAATGGTGTCACGTTTTTACCTTGAATACCATTTTCTTCAGCTTCAGCTAAAGCTTTTTCAATTATATTCGTAATAAACGCGTGCTCTAAAGCTTCAGCTTCAGGGATTGGATTAGCAATAACAGCTCCACCTTTTAAACCTAATGCCCATTTTGCGCTTAGCATTTCTGCAATTTCTTGTGGTGTATCAAGCTGGAAGTTTACATCGAATCCACTTTGACGTGTGTAGAAGGCTGGTAATTCATCCGTACCATAACCAACTACAGGTACACCTTTTGTTTCAAGATATTCTAATGTAAGGCCGATATCTAAAATAGATTTTGCACCAGCACAAATGACAGCAACATTTGTTTGTGCTAATTCTTCTAAATCAGCAGAAACATCCATTGTCGTTTCAGCACCACGGTGAACGCCACCAATACCACCTGTTACAAAGATTTCAATACCTGCTAGCTCTGCACAGATCATTGTAGCTGCAACTGTTGTCGCTCCAAGTTTTTTTGTAGCAAGTAAGTAGCCTAGGTCACGGCGTGAAGCTTTAGCAACACCTTGTGCATTACCAAACATTTCAAGCTCTTCATCTGATAAACCAATTTTGATTTTCCCATCAATTAATGCAATTGTTGCAGGTACGGCACCATTATCGCGAATAATTTGCTCTACCTCGCGAGCAGTTTGTACGTTTTGTGGGTATGGCATTCCGTGAGAAATAATTGTTGATTCTAAAGCCACGATTGGTAAGCCCTTTGCTTGTCCTGCTTTTACTTCTTCTGATAATACGATGAATTCTTTCATGTTGTTATTCCTCCATTTCACTTTTTAACAAATCTACAGATAATTCAGGTCTCACTGTATAAGGAGATGCTAAGGTATTTTTTGCATTGGTTAACCCTGCATCAAGACATGTCGCAAAGGATTGTCCTGTCAGCCAGCCGTGAATAACAGCACTAACAAAGGCATCTCCAGCACCTGTCACATCTTCAATCTTATCAATTACTTTGGCAGCAAAATGACTAGGCGCAATAGTTGTTGAAGCCGCATATACGCCCTTACTGCCAGCAGTGATAATTACATGCTCAGCACCTAATTGTAGGAGCTGTTGTAATGCTTTTTCATAATGACTCACGTTTTCAATTGTATGTCCTACAATTGTTTCCGCTTCATCCGTGTTACAAATAAACCATGTTACGCCTTGTAATGTTTCAGGTAGTCGATTCATTTTAGGCGAGGATACTGGCACAATGACCAGTGGAATTTCACGAGCAATAGCTACTTGCTGGATATAAGCCACTGTTTCTTTCGGACAGTTTAAGTCCAAAATAAAGCAGCCAGCGTTCACAAGCATCGTCTCATGCTTTTTTAACAAATTAGGCAATAATAAGTCATATACTTCCATATTGGCTACAGCTAGTGCTAGCTCGCCCTGCTCATCCATAATGGCTGTATAAGAACCAGTTGAAGCTTCAGGTAACTGCTCCACATATCGTAGATTCATAAACGATTCTGAAGCATCTTGGATCACTTGCCAATCCGCATCTTTACCAGCTGTTGTGAGCAATGTCACTTGATGGTTTAATCGGCCTAAGTTTTCAGCAATGTTTCGACCGACACCACCTACACTAAAGGAAGAACTAGCAGGGTTAGATGTTCCAAATTGAACATTGCCCTTCACGTGGAATTTTCGGTCTAAGTTAGCTCCACCGATACAAATAATTTCATTTGCCTCGGGTAAAATATAAGCACGACCTACTATTTTTCCTTCCTTCGTTAAACTAGACACTAAATTAGCAAGTACGGGACGAGATAAATTCATGGCATCCGCCATCTCTTGCTGAGACATAAACGGATTTTGGCGAATTAAAGCAAGCACCGCCTGTTCTCTTTCATTCATAGCATCACCTTTTATTATATTTGTTTACATTATAAACTTTTGTTTGAGTTTTGTCAAAAAAAAGTTGAACCTTTCATACAGAGGTTCAACTTTTCATGTTTAGTTCGTTTGTGCTTCTGGAGAAGCTTGTTTTTTGACGATGATAACGAATAGGCTCGCCAATGCACAAAAAGCCCCTGCAAGAAAAAAAGCCCATGTATAGGAATTGAAAAATTTATAAATCAACCCTCCACCATATGCAGCAACTGCCGCTCCCGCTTGATGAGAGGCAAAGATCCATCCGTAAATAATACTACTCTTTTGTACGCCAAAAGTTTGTCGGGCAATACTAATCGTAGGTGGCACAGTTGCAATCCAATCCAGACCATAAAAGATAGTAAAAATAGTTAATAAAACAAAGGAGCCCTGTGCCAGAGCATACGGGAGTAACAGCAGGGAAGCGCCTCTTAACAGGTAATACCAAAATAATAACCAACGATTATCAAAGCGATCTGAGAGCCAACCAGATGCAGTAGTACCTAGTAAATTAAACACACCCATAAAAGAAAGGAGCGATGCAGCCGTTACTAATGGAATACCAAAGCTAATGCAATAAGAGACAAAATGAGTACCGATTAAACCACTCGTTGAAAGACCACAAATGAAAAAGCTCCCTGCTAACAGCCAAAAAGTTTTGACCCTAACCGCTTCTAATAAGCCATTGAAGGCCATACTAATTGGATTTTTCTTGAGCTGCACAGGAGGATTTTCAAATATTTCAACCTGTCCATAAGGTGTTAAGCCTAAATCCTGCGGTTTGTTTTTGATAAAAATAGCAATCATGATTAACATCACTATACTCAAAAGTAGAATAAAGCCGATTGCCCATCTCCATGAATAGTGGTCAATGATAATAGCAAGCACTGGCAATAAAATAAGCTGACCCGTGGCTGTACTAGCTGTTAAAATCCCTACTGCCAACCCTCTTCTTTTGACGAACCAATGATTGGCTACATAAGGACTGAGCACCGTTAAAAAGAGGCTTGCGCCGAGACCAATGATTCCACCCCAAATAATGATTAATTGCCATGATTGATTCATGAAAAATGTTAAAGACATGCCTAACACTAATGTAGACATAGCACTTATCATCATCTTTTTTAAACCTATTACTTCAAGCAAAGCTGCCATAAATGGTCCAGAGATGCCATATAAAAATAAGCTGACGGCGAATGCTAGCGCAATCGTCGACCGATCCCATTGAAACTCTCTTTCTAAAGGTTCAATAAACACACCAGATGATGACATTGTAATTCCAGCAACAATAATGGAGAAAAACGTGACCACTAAAATAAACCAGCTGTAATGAATCCGCTTCATGATTCCACCTACTTTTCTTGTCAGAGTCACTCTAAAAGCATGTATATACATGTTTTAGAGTATATTCGTCCATTTATATGTATATACATGTATAATGATAGTAACCATTTCATTAGATAGCTGTCAATAAGTATTTTTTAGCGCTTAGGTGTATACTTACAATTAGTAGAATCCCCTCAAAGGAGTACTGACCATGAAAAATCAACAGAATACTATCGATTACACACAAATATGTGTTTGTGCAAACCTTCGAAAAAAAACAAGGGTCGTGACGCAGCTATATGATAAATTACTTCAGCCTACCGGTTTAAAAGTGACTCAATATTCTATGCTGGCACATATCGACCTTCAACAAGCTGTTTCCATTAGTCGATTAGGTGAAATTTTATTGCTTGACCAAACGACCGTGACACGTAATATCAATCTATTAAAGCAATATGGCTACGTCGAGTTAAAGCGTGATCCACATGACGCTCGCACTAAAAATATAATGCTCACTGAAAAAGGGTTAGAAAAGCTGCATGAGGCTGCACCCATTTGGCAAACGATTCAAGATAAAATCGTTGATGATATTGGTGTCGAAAAATATGCTGATTTCTATGATACTTTGCGAACAATGCAAAAGATCATTCAGTCCTACGATGAACAATAAAAAAAGCGCCCATGTGATGGCGCTTTTTTCAATGCTCTTAATATTGAATAAGAGTTTTAATATTTAAGTCGCCCAGCTTGTCACGACCATTTAATTCTAAAAGTTCAATTAAGAAGGCACAACCCACTACTTGACCACCTAATTGTTCCACTAGACGAACAGTAGCTTCTACCGTACCGCCTGTTGCTAGTAAATCATCACAAATTAGTACCTTTTGACCAGGCTTAATCGCATCATTATGCATAGTTAATGTATCTTTGCCATATTCAAGACCATAGTCTGCACTAATAACCTCGCGTGGTAATTTACCCGGTTTGCGAACAGGTGCAAAGCCGATTTCAAGGGCATAGGCAACTGGGCACCCAATAATAAAACCACGTGCTTCAGGACCCACTACAATTTCTGCGCCTAGTTCTTTTGCATATTCTACAATTTGATCTGTTGCATATTTGTATGCTGGTCCATGATCCATAATTGTAGTAATATCTCTGAATGTAATACCCTCTTTCGGCCAGTTTTCAACCGTTGTAACGTATTGCTTTAAATCCATTTTATTGCTCCTCCTACGAAACGTATTCGTCTAGTCATGTATTCGTTCATCAAACCATTGTTTTAATTCTATATAAGGAGCATAGACAAGCATTTGCTCCATTTCAATCTGTTCTGAACGTTGTTTGTACGACGGTGCCTCGGTCAATGCTTGTTTTGGAGCATCCACGTTGACAGTCGTCAGTCCACTCTCCATTTTAACAAAATCAAGCTCAAAAAACACCTGTGTCATAAATTTTAATGTTTCTAATGGCCATCCAGTATGCTTAGCTATGTCTGCTACATGCATATCAAGTGGAAATGCTGGTCGATTTTTCAAGAATTTATAATACCATGCAAATTGCTCACGGGTAGGTAAAACGTTAAAGTACTGTGAATCTGGCATATAAAAGTGCGCATAGATGCGTGAAGGGGCTGTCTTCTGTAAAACCTCTTCTAGCTTGTGAATATTTTCAGGCAAATCTAAAAGAACAATATATTCACTTTGTCCGATGTTTGAAAGAGTTGGATCAACGACTATTATAGGAGCATCAATTAACGATTGATAATAGGTCATAGTTGTTGGACGAAAGGCAATAAATGTCGCCTCTTCCTTTGGTACTGTATTGAGCCAGCGAGCCGTTTGACGAATACCACGAATATCAAAAAGCTGCCATTCAGTAGTTTGAACATCTTCAATCATAAATTGAGCTTTTTTACGACCCTGCCACTCGTTAATTTGCAAATCACCAATAAAGGACACTTTTATGCCATACGTTAATTCATCATGTAAATGGCCCTTATGGAAACCAACACTATCTAATTTGTCATAGCCATTCGTTAATTCCATTTTTATATGGTTCTCAGCTGCTCCAATTTTTCGCATCGAAGATATTTCAACATCCTCAAGCACATAAACTGGCTTCGGAAAATCGGTACCATACGGGCCAAGTGTTGATATTTCTTCAATAGCATCTGCAGAAATTTCATCTAGGCTTAGAGGAATATCAATGTGTACCACAGGTGTTAACTGCTCTTCTGTTAAACATGCTCTTGCCTGTGTATCCAAGCGTGACCGTAGTTCATCCACATGCTCAATTGATAAAGTCATCCCCGCTGCCATCGGATGCCCCCCAAAATGAGGCAAAATATCACGATTTTTGGCCAATTCATTATATAAATGGAAGCCTTCAATACTGCGTGCAGAGCCTTTTGCTGTGCCTTTTTCAGGGTCAAGTGAAAGGACAATCGTCGGACGATAATATTGTTCAACAAGACGTGAAGCAACGATTCCTACAACCCCTGCATTCCAGCCTTCTCCTGCTACAACAAGGACTAAAGAATCGCTAATTTTCTTCTCTGCTTCAATTAGGGCAATGGCTTCATCCGTTATACTTTTGACAATATCCTTACGCTCGGTATTGCAGACATTTAGCTGTTTGGCCAATGCTGTTGCCTTTGCGCTATCCTCTGCCATTAATAATTCGACACCTGGCGATGCATCACCGAGACGGCCCACTGCATTAAATCGGGGACCAAAATAAAAGCCAATCGTTTCCTCATTAATTTTTGCTTGCTCCGTACTCGCAATATCACACATGGCTTGTACCCATGGACTAAGAGAACGACGCATTTCCTCTATCCCTCGTTTAACGAGATAACGATTTTCATCCACTAACGGCACTAAATCAGCCACCGTGCCAATCGCAACATATTCAAATAAATGAGTTGGCAGTTCTCCGTATAGAGCATGTGCAAGCTTAAATGCTACACCTACACCAGCAAGCTCTCCAAAAGGATAATGCCCTTCAGGTAAACGTGGGTGTAAAATGATATCTGCTGGTGGTAATTCCTCCCCTGGCTCATGGTGATCAGTCACAATGACAGCCATCCCAAGCTCCTTCGCTACACGAATAGGTTCAATCCCCGAAATCCCATTATCCACAGTGATAATTAACTGCACACCCTCCTCATACGCTTCCCGGAAAAGAGCCTCATGTGGCCCATAACCATGAATAAAACGATTCGGTATTTTAAACGATACATCAGCACCAAGATCCAATAGAACATTTAGCATGACCGTCGTACTTGTCACACCATCCGCATCATAATCGCCATAGACTAAAATTTTCTCTCCATTAACAAGAGCTTGCTTAATTCGTGCCACCGCTTCCGCCATACCGTGCATGAGAAAAGGGTCATGGACATTCGCTTCTGTCATATTTAATAAGCTTTCTGCATCAGCTGTTGTTTCACAGCCTCGCGCTGCTAATATTTTTGCTGCAATCGCAGAAAGTTGTAAGTCATTTTGTAATGCTTGTACAAGTTTTACGTCTGGGCGCTCCACTTGCCATCTTTTTTTCGATAGAATCATCTTCTCACTTCCTTACGAAAGCTATTATACCGAAATTCTACACGATACGCACTATCCGTAAGATTGATAGTTTTATCCAAGTAAGGCTATGTCTCTGCTTCGGCATGCTATCCGTCACTTTGACCCTGCTATCCGTCACTTTGACCCTGCTATCCGTCACTTTGACCTCGCTATCCGTCACTTTGACCTCGCTATCCGTCACTTTCCCTCCTCTATCCGTCACTTTCCCTCTGCTATCCGTCACTTTCCCTCCTCTATCCGTCACTTTGACCTCGCTATCCGTCACTTTGCTCCTTCTATCCGTCACTTTCCCTCCTCTATCCGTCACTTTCCCTCCGCTATCCGTCACTTTCCCTCCGCTATCCGTCACTTTCCCTCCGCTATCCGTCACTTTC
>NZ_JBWKZL010000004.1:258147-296004 GCF_059424475.1 Lysinibacillus sp. GW247-5R2A
TCTATCCGTCACTTTCCCTCCGCTATCCGTCACTTTCCCTCCGCTATCCGTCACTTTCCCTCCGCTATCCGTCACTTTGACCCCGCTAACCACTACACAGCAAAAAAGCCCACTCTAGTAAAGAGTAGACTTTTCGTAAATGCCTTTTGAAGCGGCTATTAATGCTTCTATTGCTGCCATCCTTCCTTCATGTAAGGCTGTCACAACGGCACTTCCAACGATGACCCCATCTCCCAACATCCCCATACTTGTCACTTGCTCTGGCGTTGAAATGCCAAATCCCGCTAGTACTGGGATTGGACTTGCCTGACGCAAGCTTGCAAAATGTTGTTCTAAATTAGTAGCAAAATTGGACCGTTCCCCCGTAATTCCATTGACAGTGACTGCGTAAACAAATCCTTGGCTTGCCGCAGCAATACGAGCAATGCGTTCAGGAGGACTTGTTAATGATACAAGCTGGATGACATCAATGCTATGTGGATTTAAGGCTTCTCGTAAAATCCTGCTTTCCTCTAATGGCACATCGGGTACGATTATTCCTTTGACTCCTCCAGCTACACAAGCTTGAGCAAAAGCCTCCAAGCCATATGCTAATACGGGATTAAAATAAGTCATGATAACTAATGGGACAGTTATTTCTTCTTTAAATGAAGCGAGAGTTTGTAATACTTTCTTCAACGTTACACCCGCTGCTAATGCCCGTTCTCCAGCCCGTTCAATTGTTGGACCATCTGCAACAGGGTCCGTAAAGGGAATGCCTACCTCAATAGCTGTTACACCCAGCTGCTGTAGCTTTATAATCGTTGGCTTGATTGTTTCTAATCCCCCATCACCTGCCATCATATACGGAATAAAAGCCTTATGTCCTGCAAGCTTTGTCTGGTTAATCGCCTGTTGTAAAGTCGTCATTTCAGATCCCCTCCTAGTGCCGCACGAACCGTGTGTACATCTTTGTCCCCTCGGCCAGATAAGCACACCACAATAATGCTGTCACTCGGCATAGTTTTAGCAAGCTTTGCTGTATAAGCAATAGCGTGGGAACTTTCCAGTGCGGGAAGTATGCCCTCTGTTCGACTTAATAATTGTAAGCCTTCTAATGCTTCAGCATCTGTGATAGAGTCAAATTGCGCTCGACCCATCTCATGTAAATAACAATGCTCCGGCCCTTTTCCTGGATAGTCTAATCCTGCTGAAATTGAGTGCGCTTCTTGAACAAAGCCATTTTCATCTTGTAATAAATACATGTAAGCACCATGTAATACACCCAATTGTCCACCTGCAATGGCTGCAGCGTGCCGCCCCGTTTCAAGACCACTTCCTGCTGCCTCTACACCATATAAGGTAACTGCTTCATCGTCAACGAATGGATGAAACATGCCAATTGCATTACTACCGCCACCAATACAAGCTACAACTGCATCTGGTAAACGACCTTCCTTTTGCAAAATTTGTGTCCTTGTTTCTACCCCGATAATACGCTGAAAGTCCCGGACAATTTTTGGAAATGGATGTGGGCCTAACGCAGAGCCTAAAATATAATGCGTATCCTCCACATTTGTCACCCAGTAGCGCAAAGCAGCATTTACAGCATCCTTTAAAGTTTTTGACCCGCTTTCCACAGACTGAACCTTCGTGCCAAGTAGCTCCATACGGAAAACATTTAACTGCTGACGTTTAATATCTTCAGCGCCCATAAAAACTACACATTCAAGATTTAATAAGGCACAAGCGGTAGCCGTTGCTACTCCATGTTGCCCAGCTCCTGTCTCCGCAACAATTTTCTTTTTCCCCATTCGTTTGGCAAGAAGGGCCTGGCCGATCGCGTTATTGATTTTATGTGCACCTGTATGATTTAGGTCTTCACGCTTTAAATAGATTTTCGCTCCACCAAGCTTCTTTGTTAAATTTTCTGCGAAATAAAGCGGGGTTTCACGTCCCACATAGTCCTTTAAATAATAAGATAGCTCCTCTGTAAACGCTGCATCTTTTATTGCTTCCTCATAGGCAGTCTCTAATTCTAGCAAGGCTGTCATTAATGTTTCAGGTACAAACCGCCCACCAAATTGGCCGAATCGCCCATCCTTTGTTGGTACACTATTGGCTATCGAAATTGTCATTATCTATGCCCCCTCTTTGCCATTTGTAAAAATGTCTGTATTTTTTTATGATCCTTTATGCCATCTGTTTCTACGCCACTGGATACATCCACCATGTGAGGGTCTACATCAGTAATGGCCCCTGCAATATTCTCCGCCTTCAATCCACCGGCTAGTATTAATCTTTCCCGTGGAATTCCCACTTCATCGAGTAAAGTCCAGTCAAAAGTTCGACCACTTCCACCTTTAAAATCAGTCCCAGGGGCATCGAATAAATAATAGTCCACCTGATAGTGAGCAGCGGCTTGCACATCCTCTTTTGTCCGTATAGATAATGCTTTTATAGCCGGATAACCTTGTTCAGCAATGAATGTGGCTGTTTCCTCTCCATGGTATTGCACGTAATCTAAAGGCACTCGCTCAACCGCTTCCTGTAATTCAGCAGGAGTTGGATTGACAAAGACACCAATTTTCAAAACACCTTGTGGCACTTGCTTTGCTAATAGCTGTGCTTGTTCAATGGATACACGGCGTTTACTTGGTGCGAAAACAAAGCCCACAGCATCTGCACCCGCATGAATTGCTGTTTGGATATGTTCTACTTCTTGTAATCCACAAATTTTTACTTTTGTCATACTGAAGTCTCCTCGGTTTGAACTTGTAAACGTCTGAGTGCTAGCCCTACATCTCCGCTCCGCATTAATGCTTCTCCAACAAGAACACCACTAGCGCCCATAGCCGCCACTTGTTTTGCATCGTCTTGCGTCCAAATACCACTTTCACTAATTAATAGATGTTCCTCATCAAACGGAAAGGCTTCTGCAATCTCCTTTGTTCGCTGTAAATTGACCTCAAAAGTACGTAAATCTCGATTATTAACGCCAATCAATTTTGCATCGACTGCAAGTGCCTGTTTGAGCTCCTCACTATCATGTACTTCCACTAAAACCTCTAAGCCTAAGCTCGTTGCATAGCTATATAAATCACGTAAAGCTTCATCCGTTAATGCTGCCACGATCAATAAAATAATTGATGCACCTGCAGCCTTTGCAAATCGAACTTGCACTCGATCCACCATAAAATCTTTACAAAGAAGTGGCGTATCCACTGCACGAGCAACTGCAGCTAAATCTTCAAAGGAACCTTTAAAAAATTCCTTGTCCGTTAATACAGAAATAGCTGCTGCCCCTGCCTGAGCATACACTTTTGCTTGGGCAACCGGGTCTGCCCCACCAGCAATTAACCCTTTGGAAGGCGAAGCACGTTTCATTTCAGCAATCACCTGCAATGAATTTGCTTGCCGTAATGATTGGAATAACGAAGGGCGTTGCTGTTCTGAAAAATTTGCTAAAGGATCAGGCTGCTCTAATAATGCTCCTACCTCTATCCTCTTTTGCTGAAGTATTTTTTGAAGAATATTCATTGTCCAACCTCCACTCCTTTTAATTGCTCACTATAAGCTACAACCGTTGCTAATTTTTGTAGGGCTCGCCCACTACTAATACTGTCTTTCGCCATAGCCACCCCCTCTTTAATCGTTTCTGCCTGACCATGACCGAATAATCCGATTCCGACATTTAACAATACCGTATCTAAGTAAGCACTCTGCTCCCCAGCCAATAAATTTTTCATAATTACCGCATTTTCATCAGCATTACCACCGCGAATGGCCTCTAATGGTGCCGAGTGAAGACCGACATCCTCTGCGCTCAATGAGAATGGAATCAAATCTCCTTTATCTAGTAAAACCAATGTATTTTGCCCTGCTAAGGAGGCCTCGTCTAGCCCTCGAGGACCTGATACTACAATGGCACGCTCTCGTCCTAGCATTTGTAGAACAGAAGCATACTCCATAACAAAATGGGGACGATTAATGCCTGTAAATTGTGTTGATAGGGTTACAGGATTTGTTAAAGGGCCCACTAGATTAAAGATGGTTGGTCGACCTAGTGAACGTCGTATCTCCCCAATCCTCCTTAGTTTAGGATGGACATTCGGTGCGTATAAAAAAGCAATGCCTTCTTTCTCCAATAGCTCTACAGTTTGTGGAATTGTCATATCTGTCTGAATGCCTAATGCCTCTAAAACGTCCGAGCTGCCAGAGGAAGACGAAATTTTACGATTTCCATGCTTGGCGATTTTAACACTAGCTCCTGCTAGCACGAATGCAGAGGCAGTGCTGATATTAAATGTATGAAGACCATCCCCACCAGTACCGCAATTATCCATATAAGCTCCTTCTTTTACGGGGACATGACGGGCATATGACCGCATAGTTGTTGCTAATGCCGCTACTTCATGAGCCGTCTCCCCCTTTATAGATAGGGCTGTTAAAAAGCTTGCGATTTCATCTTTAGGAGTGTCATCCTGGAATATCCATTGCGCCACCTCCAGCATTTCTTCATACATTAAATGCTCCCCTTGCAACACTTTCCGCTGTAAATGTTTCATTCGTTTTGCCCTCCATTATTCGCCAATAACTGTAAATAAGCTCGTTCTTCCTCTTCCACCTGCTGTAAAACTCTTACTACGTCCGTATATTTTGTAACCGCAATGGTCGATTGCCTATGCATCATTGTCTGTTGCACCACAATGGATTGCCCAGCTAAAGCAAAATCCAATTGCCCATTAAAACCAATGAAGCCGAGAGCTCCGCCAAAAATACCCGCAGTATAATGCCATTTTTCTAAATAATGGGCTGCCTGTTCCTTAGGTATCCCTGTAGTTGAATGTGGTGGTAGCATTGCTGCTAATACATCAAGGGCGTGAAGCATCGGCAACAGACGTCCCTCTATTGTAGAAGTCATGTGTAAAGCTTGCTTCGATCTCTCAATACGCATAGCATCCATCACCTGAATGGAATTCCGAAAACAAACAGACTGTAGCTCTTGCTGCACTGCGCTCACAAGGACGGCATGTGATTTTCTAATTTCTAGATGATTATATAGTTTGCGTTCATTTTCTAAGTCGTCGCTTTTCGTTCCTCCCCGTGGGAATGCTCCCTCTGTTGGGGTTGCAATTACTCGTTCTCCTGTCACTCGTATTAGACTGTCAGGAGAAGTTCCTAAAACTACATAATCCTCAAATTCTATATAATACATATAGGCAGCTGGCTTTTTTTTACGAAGCTGTCTATATAACGAAAAAGCGTCTCCCTGAAACTTTGCCATATAGCGCTTCGGTAATACGACTCTTGTCATTTCCCCTTGTAAATTACGTTGAATGTTTTGTAGAGCATTTGTAAATTGATCCTGTGTAGAGGTTTCAAGCGTTTGATACTTGTAAGTTGCTTCTTCACTTGCATGCCCCTGTAACAACTGTTGGGCTAAAGCCTCCAAGTCAGGCTCATGCTTTTCCACATCTATATTTGTATGAATTAGTGTCACTTCATCCGTTATATGGTCAAACATAATGATTGTTTCATAGACATGAAAATGAACATCTGGGAGATCCTTTGCATGGGCCGGCAGCATCGATGTTCCTCCATGACCTATATAACCAACGGCACCACCAGAGAACGGAAATTCAGTCGTATTGGAAATGCGTGGCATGAGTCTTTTCAGTAGAGCAAAGAGCTCACCTTGATGGACATAGGTTTTTCCTGTTTGATAGGAATACTCCTGAATTTCTTGCCCGACACCTTTATATGTTTTTCTTGGATTCGCACCAATAAAGGAAAACCTTCCCGCACCCTCATGCTGGGCTGAACTTTCCAGCAAAAATTTATGCTTACCTTGTAAACGTCTAAAAATTAAAATCGCTGTTAAAGAATCGCCATTGATGGTTTTCATTTTTGTTCTTGAACTCGTGGTTTGCATAGCTTTCAATCTCCTTTTTCAAAGATTCCTTTAGCTAATGTCTAGACGAATGAAGAAAAATTGCACGGTTGATGAAAATAAAAAAATCCCCTGCAAAAAGGATTATTCCTAATTGCAGAGGACGATCATGACCGCGTTGCCACCTCATATTAGAGCATATTGCTCTCACTTTAATGCCTGCTCCTGCTACGTCCATAGCTAATCAGTTAGATAGCTATGCCCATATATCGTTCAAGCATTCCCTATAACGTGGGGATTCACGTTCGCTTTTTTAAAGGCGACTCTCATAAGTCCATTCACATAAGCTACAAATCAGTTCTCACCAGCCACTGACTCTCTACATTGCACACTTATGTTACTACTCTTATTCAACAATTTCTCAGCTATTCTCATCTAAACTCAGCTCATCTGTTCTTAGGCTGACCACGCTCCCGTAGCCTTCTACCTTGACCGAACAAAAAGTTAGCCTTAATTCTATGCCAAACAAATATAATTGTCAATCAATTTTGAAGGATCAAGTGATTGACATGGATTTCAGAAGCTTTTTATATAGGTATATAACCCTTTTTATATTCCACAAAAAAGGAAATAACACTCCTGCTGTTGAAAATTTTCTGCGTATTGACCTTGTAAAAATATCAAGTTATAGTAATTTCAGAACATTTATTTTTTCTATATAACAAAAGAAGGTAGGAACGTCTATGTCCGTTCGTAAAAAGCTAAATCTGGGCTTCATTTCATTAACATGTTTACTCTTCATTTCAAGCATTGTGAGCTTTCTTCAATTTAAAGCTACGCAAAATGATCTAGAAGAAGTGCTGCAAAATCGTATAGTTCAAATGCAATTAACAGTGAAAATTCAGCAAGAACTCGCATCTCAAGGTTTATTTTTACGTTCCTATATTTTAAATCAAAAGGATGAAACGGCTAAAGCTAATTTAGAGCGCTATGAAAAGCTTTTACCAGAATCGGTGAATGAACTTTCTACGCTTGTTCGTTCTGATTACACAAAAAATATCATGCAGCAAATCACAGCACTACAAAAAGATTTACTTAGCCATTCCGAAGAGGCAGTCCAAGCCTTCAATAATGGTAATGTAGATTTAGCACTCTCTTACATAAATTATGATGTGACAAAAGATAATAAGGAAATCTTCCAATTGACGAAGGAAATGTTGGAGTATCATAATGAACAGCTTCAAAAGGTTGATACTGAAGTTAATCAAACGGTTGCACGAGCAATTATTATTTCCATCACGCTACTATTGGCTAGTGTCGTTATTGGCGTATACTTTATGTTTTTTGTTAAAAGGTCGATTGTTCAGCCATTGCGTCAGGCTATAGGAGCGGCTGATACATTAGCACAAGGAGATTTAACGATTGATGAGCTGACTCACCAATCAAAAGATGAAATTGGCACACTAGCCGTGGCCGTCAATACGTTAAAGCACAATCTAACTGGATTAATGTCAAACATCCAAGATAGTGCCTCCCACCTATCAGCTGTCTCTGAAGAGCTATCTGCTAGCACGGAGGAAGTGACGGCAACTTCTGATGATATTGCCCAACGAATTCAAGAAAACTCAACACATATCGTTTCATCCGCTAGTGCCTCACAGCAAAGTGCTGTAGCAATGGATGAAACAGCAGCCGGTGTCCAACGCATTGCAGAAGCGACACAAAGCCTTCATTCCAATGCAGAAAGTATGACTCAGCTCGCACAAACAGGAGGAACAACCATATCCATAGCGAAAGAACAAATGTCTATCATTTCTGTGGCTACCTCTGAAATTGCTACATTAACCGAAAAATTAAGTAAACAATCAGAAGAAATTGGACAAATTACAACCGTCATCACGGCCATTTCAGAGCAAACAAATTTACTGGCATTAAATGCGGCAATTGAAGCAGCAAGAGCTGGGGAACACGGTAAGGGCTTTGCAGTAGTAGCTGATGAGGTACGTAAACTTGCTGAGGAATCCAATCAGTCTGCCAATCAAATAGTTGCCATTACAAAAGAAATTCTGACAGATACACGCAATGTTGCAGCTGCCGTCGATCATGGACTGGCTTCTGTAAAAGATGGCGTAAATAAAATTCACGAGGCAGGAGATGCTTTCTACTCCATCACATCAGCCGTGACTGCATTTACTGAGCAAATTGAAGAAATCTCTGCTACATCCGAGGAAATTTCCGCCAGTGCTGAACAGGTTGCTGCCTCTGTCACGGAAATAGCTAGTGTATCAAATCAGTCAGCCAGCAATTCACAAATAATTGGTGAGTCTGTTGATGAACAAGTCGCAACAATGCAGCAAGTGAACGCGGTCGCTGAGGAATTAAGTCAACATGCCCAGCAGCTACAAACATTACTTCAACAATTTAAAATATAAAAAAGAAAATCTGCTGCTTTTTAGAAAGCCAGCAGATTTTTTATATGATAAAAGCAGGGTATAGAAAACAATTTGTTTTCTATACCCTGCTCATTTAAATTAGACAGTAGGTTCGTCTGTACCCCATTGTTTTTTCTCTTTCTTGTGTAGCTGTCCATCTGATTTTTTCATTTCACGAATTTTTAATGAATACCAGATTTGAGCTGCGATACAGATGGAAGAATACATACCTGTAATTAAACCAATCAATAACGCGATCGAGAAGTTTTGAATAGATGGTGCACCAAAAATTAATAAAGCTATAACAACAATAATAACTGTTAGAACTGTATTAACAGAACGTCCCATTGTTTGGCGCAGTGATTTATTTACTATGTTCGCCAATACTTCACGGTCATTAATCGTATCATAACGATCTAAATTTTCACGCATACGGTCAAAGGTAACAATCGTATCATTAATGGAATAACCAACAATGGTTAACACAGCCGCAATAAATGTAATATCTACTTCTAAACGCATGAAGCTAAAGACGGCAACAATTAAGAATACATCATGCAATAATGAAACAATCGCACCGATACCCATTCGCCATTCAAAGCGAATTGCTACATAAATGATGATTCCAAGTGCTGCAAGTGATAATGCTTTAATGGCATTTTTCACCAGTTCCTTACCGACTGTTGGCGATACCGTACTTACAGTAGGCTTATGACCATATTTATCGGTTGTTTCTTTCTGGAATTTTAAAATATCTGCTTGTGATAAATCGGATTTATAACGGACAACTGCAGATGTACTCTTTTCTCCTGAAAGGACAATATCCTCCGAAGGGAAACCGATGCTATCAACAAATTTTGCTACTTCTTCTTGTGTTAACGTTTGTTCTGCTTCAATTTGAATTCGTGTACCACTAGAGAAATCAATACCAAGGTTTAGACGGAAAACACCCATAGCCACTATCCCAGCCACTAAAATGGCTAAAGAGAATGTATAAAATTTCTTACGGTTGTGAACAAAATCGAAACGATCAAATTTCGTTGATAAATCTAATGTGCCAATGTTTTCATCTAAACTATGTTGTTTTGCTTTGGCAATACCATACCATGCTGGATTATTGAAATAGCCACTGTTAACAAGGACTCCTAATAGAACACGAGAACCCCACACTGCTGTTAAGAAGCTCAATAAAATACTAATAATTAATGTAGTGGCAAATCCTTTAACAGAGCTTGTCCCGAAGTAAAATAGAACGCCCGCTGCTAATAGAGTCGTCAACTGGGCATCAACAATCGCTGACAAAGATTGTTTAGACCCGATTTGGAACGCCTGCTTAGCAGAATACCCTACTCGAAGCTCTTCTCGTATACGTTCTGCTGCTAGAATGTTGGCGTCCACAGCCATCCCTATACCGAGTACAATAGCGGCAATACCCGGAAGTGTTAATACAGCATTAATCCAATCAAATACAACCAAGACTAAGAACGTGAATACAACAAGTGTAATGATGGAAATAAAGCCTGGTAAACGATAGTAAAATAACATGAATAAGAAAATAATTACTACGCCGACAATACCTGCAAAAATGGTACTTTTCAGTGCCTCATCACCAAACTGAGCACCAACAGAAGTGGAGTAAATTTCATCAAGCTTAACAGGTAGTGCCCCTGCATTTAAAATTCCTGATAAATTTTTTGTTTCATCCACAGAGAAATTACCACTTATCATAACGTCTGTAGTATTTAATGTTTGACTAACAGTTGCTGCTGATGAATAGCGAGGCTTAGCTTTTTGTGATTCCGCTTTATAGGAATCAACACCCTCTTCAAAGTCTAACCATACAACTAATAAATTTTGTCCTACAGGTTTCGCAGCAATTTTACTTGTTACATCAGCAAATTTTTTCGCATCTTTTAATTTTAACGATACAATTGGGCGATTTTGCTGGTCAAAGGAAGCACTAGCTCCATTTTCCGCTAAATCATTCCCATCTAATAATAAATTATCATCCACATCACGGAATGTTAAATTCGCAGAAGTAGATAGTAACTTACGTGCCGATTCCTGATCTTCAACACCAGCTAATTGCACACGGATACGGTTTTCTCCCTCAACCTGAATGCTTGGTTCACTAACACCAATCGCATTGACACGGTTACCAAGGGCTGTTGCCGTAGCAGCAACAACTTCCGGCGTGATTTTTTGTCCTTCTTTTAATTCATTTACCTCGTAAAGAACCTCAAACCCGCCTTGTAAGTCAAGACCAAGCTTAATGTCCTTTAAGACGCCGTTTACAGTCGTACTAATTCCTGCTACCAAAAGCACAAGAATTAATAGGAATGCAACTATACGACTTTTTAGTTTCATTGAAAATCCTCCTCGAAATGGTGTAAGGGTTGTCCTTACACGCCAAACAAGTAACTAGCAATACCTTTTGAAACGATTAATCCTCCTTTTCCTTAGAATCATGTTACCTGTGTCTCAAAAAGGTAGCTTCACTTATTTCATTCGTTCATAACGCGCAAGTTTATCTTTGTATTATTAGGTACTAACCTTCCTAATGCAAGTAATATCGCATGGGAGGTTTATGTAAGTAAACAGTTTTTCAAAATAAAAAAAGCGCAACACACTTATTATGAAACAGGTTGCGCTTGGTGTCAATTCAACACATATAGGTTTCTTTGAATTCTTGCAAAATTTGACACATTGTCATTTACGTTCTGACTGGACCAAGCAGTAATTGTAATTCTTCTGTATTCAGTTCTTCAAACCAATTATCACTTTGTAAAAACTCTACTTGATTAAATGAGACGATATCAGATGGTGATACCGAGAATATGGTAGCAATCACCTCATATAAGCGTAGTTGATCTACTTTCTTTTTTCGCCATTTTTTTTCAACACAGTACCGCCAAAGCTCTTCTGCCGTTATAGCATCGTAATGAAAATACTTGAACTCTGCTATCTTACTATCAATTGCAGGACGAATTTTTTCAAATAGTTGCTCATATTGCATACTCATTTTGAATCATCTCCAATCAAAGTCGTAACGTAAGACATGCTTGCATACAAATAGTGTAAATGAATTTTTGCGGCTTGAGAAGGGACGGATGGCATGAGTTCTTTTGTACGGGGTACATTATTTTTAATGTTTGTCATTTTTTTATCTAAACTTTTTGGCTTCTTTTATAGAATGCAATTTATGCGAATTGCTGGTGAAGAGGCAGTCGGCATTTATATGACCGTCTACCCAGCTTTTATTTTCTTCATCTCACTCATTCAACTTGGACTACCTATTGCTGTAGCTAAAATTGTGGCAGAATTACTAGCAAAAAATAAACGCGAAAGCATATTTGGCGTCATGCGTACTGCTATTCTTTGGTCATTTATTGGCATGATCGTTTTTATGCCACTCGTTGCACTTACTATACCATATATTTCTACGACACTCTTACATAATGAACATACAACTTTCACCTTATGGATTGCACTCTTTGCCGTTCCAGTATCAGTAGGTTCTGGTTTATTACGTGCTTATTTACAGGGAATCGCTAAAATTACACCGACCGCCTGGTCACAAATGATTGAACAAGTTGTGCGGATTAGCTTTATTACACTAATGCTTCCATATGTGGCTAACTATAATAATGCTGCAGTAACGGCAGCTGCTGCAATGGGTATTACGCTTGCTGCAGAGGTAGTAGCATTTCTCTATTTATGGCTGCATTATGTAATTTCAAAAAAGAAACTAATTGCGCGCAAAACAAAAATCGAAGGGTATCCTTCATCGCCAATGCTCCGTATAGCATTACCTTCCGCAGGCAGTAAGCTTTTTGGTTCTTTCACTTGGTTTTTAGAACCAATCATCTTTTTGAAAGCTTTGACAGTGGCAGGATTAACGGCATCTGCAGCTACCATTCTATACGGCGTTATCTCAGGTGTGTTAGTGCCATTACTGCTATTTCCTGCGTTTGTGTCAACAGCTTTATCCATTGTTCTTATTCCAGCGGTCAGTGATGCCGTCGCTCGTCAGCACACTTCTTTGCTACAGGAGCGGATTTCGGTTTCCTTACGATTATCTTCTTTAGTGGGCTGTTTTGCCGCTACATATTTCTTTGTACATGGTGATGAATTGGCAATGAAGCTTTTCCATTTAGAAGAAAATCGTGGTTACGTAAAAATTTTAGCCCCCATTTTTTATTTTTATTATATTCAAAGCCCTTTGCATTCCATCCTTCAGGCGATTGGCGAAGCTCGGGCTGCGATGATGAACTCTATCTATGGTGGCCTAGGAAAATTATTTGTTATGTTTGTACTTGCCTCTCAGCCCGGTATTCAAGAAAAAGGGGCTGTGGTAGCTATTGGCTTTGGCGTTTTAATGACGTCTTTCTTGCATATCGCAACTGTTAGACAACGGAAAAACTTACGAGCAGGCTTTAGAATGTTTGTCGTACCTTATAGTTGCTTTATTGCCGTTTGTATCGCTCAGTACTTCCTAATGCCATTACTATCACTACCGTTTATTTTAAACAGTTGTGTCACATTATTTTTACTATTTACGAGTTTATTATTTACCAACCAATTACGTATAACGGATTTCCGCTATATCCGTAAATTAGCCAAGAAAGTTTAGCTTTCTTTTAATTGGATATACAGTCGTTCGTCTTCCCAAATACAGAAAAACACTGTTTCACTATCTGTAATATTATTTTTAGCTAGTTCATTCTTCAACCATTCCACATCTTTATGCATCGTTAATAAATGTCTTTCTTGAATATCTCCATCAATAATTAATGGATAAACAAATGGCTTTTCATCTTTTTTGTAAACGGAAAGATTACCCGAAGGTTCTAAATAGGCAAATGCAACATCGGAGACAGAGGCGATACCACTTTCTCGCAATTGCTGACATAAATCATCCAAATTATAACGGTGTTTCCGCATTTCACTCTCTAATATCACACCGTCTTTTACTAGTAATGCTGGATCACCGTCAACTAAGTCGCGGATTCCTTTGAATTTTAACGATAAGTAAGCACTTAGTATTTGTATAAAGAGCAAAATAATAATGGGTAGAATCGCATTAAATAGAGGATTTTTATAATCATCTAACGCAAAAGCAGCCACTTCTGCAATTAATACAAATACAACTAAATCGATGACAGACAACTCACCCACTTCTCGTTTACCCATTAATCGAAAGACGATGATGATAAACACATATAAAAAACAGGTTCTAAAAATTATATGGAAATATTCTTCCATTAGTTTACACCCCCATAATATCAAGGTGACCTTATTTTTGTTTTTTATACAGATTGATGGTGTCATATTGCTGAAAAATGATTTTATTCAAGGAATAGTCCTTAGTTGTTCGTACAAAATATAAAGAACGACATACTTTAAACTATAAACAGCAAATAAGGTGAGAAAATGATGAGGAAAATGATTGCTTTTGTTGTTGTTTATATCGTTCTGTTCACGTATCCATTCCTTACTTATGGATACGAAGAACAGACTATACCCGTTCTTATGTACCACCATTTAGCGGACAATATAAACAATAATACGGTTATTTCACCCAATAATTTTGATAAACAGATGAGGGCACTTAAGGAAGAAGGTTATCATGCGATTTCAGTCAAAGAATTACATGATTACTTAACGAACCGAATCAAATTACCCGAAAAGCCTGTATTGATTACTTTTGATGATGGCTATCTCAGCAATTACGAAAAGGCCTATCCGATTTTGAAAAAATATGACCTACATGCAGAAATCTTTGTTATTGCAAGTCGAATTGTCGACACAACCAAAGAAATTGCCTATCCACATGAAATTGCCAAAATGAACTGGGAACAATTAAAAGAAATGCAAGATTATATAACGATCCAAAGCCATACTTGGGACTCGCATTATAAATTACCTTCAAAATTCGGTAGAATGAATGGTGCCATTTACGGTCCAAGCTATTTGAATGGACAATTAGAAAGTCAAGAGCAGTACGAAGCAAGGGTCAAAGATGATTTTATTCACTCCAGAAACATCATTAAAGAAAAATTAGGCTATGAGCCCATCGCCATTAGCTATCCATACGGTATTCAATCTGCAACTACCATTAAAATAGCACAGGAGGCTGGTTTTAAAATGGGCTTTGTCATTCAAAATAAAAATGTCAAAAAGGGTGATGGATTATTTACACTGAGTAGAATCATTGTAAATGGCAATGATTCGGGTGCCGACTTAATCCATAAAATAAATACAATGAAATAAGAAAAGGCTTACAATATGGCTAGTACCTATTGTAAGCCTTTTACTTTTTATAATTACATTTCTTTTTCAACTCGGCCGATTGCTTGACGGTCAAATTTCACACGTACATTATCAGCGATTTTTAATGTTATTGCTGTGTCCTCGATTGCATCAATGACACCATGCATGCCACCGATCGTAATGACTTTATCTCCACGTTGCAAATTACCTTGCATATTTTGTGTTTCCTGCTGTCTTTTTTTAGCTGGACGGATTAAGATAAACCACATAGCAACGAACATTAATAATATTGGTGCTAAGCCTAATAATTGATCCATAATACTTCTTGCCCCCTTTCCAAATCTCACTTTTTTAGTATAGACTATTCCACCATAAAAAAGCGATGGACAAGCCCAAAAATTTTCTCATTTACTAATATTTTTTCTATGATTGACAATATTTTGCTAGAAATATTCACTTTTTACAAAGATTTGAATGATTTTGTCATACTATGGCTAGTCATTTAGGACATTAGAGGATTTCTAATGCCCTTTTTTATGAAAAACTCGTCCATTTTATTATCCTTACAAAAGTAATTGGTTAAAAGTTTTTCGCATCCGGTCCATTAAAGCCATATTTCTCGAAAAACTCTTCTCGGAAATCACCAAGACGATCTTGACGAATTGCCTCACGTACTTGTTCCATTAGCTTTAGTAGGAAATGTAAATTATGATAAGACGTTAAACGAATACCGAATGTCTCTTCTGTGCGAATCAAGTGACGAATATAAGCACGTGAATAGTTTTTACAAGTATAGCAATCACAGTTCGGATCGATTGGCCCAAAGTCACGAGCATACTTTGCATTCTTAACGACTAAACGACCTTCTGATGTCATCAGTGTACCATTACGCGCAATACGTGTTGGCAGTACGCAGTCAAACATATCAACACCACGAATGGCACCATCGATTAATGAATCTGGTGAACCCACTCCCATTAAATATCGTGGTTTATTTGCTGGCATTAACGGCGTTGTGAACTCAAGAACACGGTTCATAATATCTTTCGGTTCTCCAACAGATAATCCGCCTATTGCGTAGCCTGGGAAATCTAACTCCACTAAGGCTTCTGCAGAACGACGGCGTAGATCCTCGTACTCACCGCCTTGAATAATTCCGAATAACCCTTGGTCTTCCGGACGATTATGAGCTTCTTTGCATCGTTTTGCCCAACGTGTTGTACGATCTACTGATTGCAGCATATATTCATGTGTTGCAGGATACGGTGGACATTCATCGAAGGCCATCATGATATCTGAGCCTAGGTCATTTTGAATTTCCATCGCTTTTTCTGGACTTAGGAATAATTTATCCCCATTAAGATGATTACGGAAATGAACGCCTTCCTCTTCGATTTTGCGGAACTGACTTAGCGAGAATACTTGGAAACCGCCTGAATCTGTTAAAATTGGACGATCCCAGTTCATAAATTTATGCAGTCCGCCTGCTTCCTTGACGATATCATTGCCTGGACGAAGCCATAAATGATACGTGTTAGATAAGATAATACCGGCATTCATTTCTTTTAATTCCTCAGGAGACATCGTTTTAACCGTTGCTTGTGTCCCAACTGGCATAAATGCTGGCGTTTCAAAGGAGCCATGTGGTGTATGCACGATACCAAGACGTGCTCCTGTTTGTTTACATGTATGAAGTAATTCATAGCGAATTGCTGGTTGTGTCATAAAAATAAAAACCCTCTCTGATCTGAAGTAAAAACAGTACTCCGATTATTTCTTTTTTATTCTTTTGGTCGAATAAACATAGCATCACCAAAACTAAAGAAGCGATATTTTTCTTCTACAGCTTGCTGATAGGCACTTAAAATAGTTTCTCTAGTGGCTAACGTACTCACTAGCATAACAAGTGTTGACTTTGGTAAATGGAAATTTGTAATTAAACCATCCACCACAGTAAACGCATAGCCTGGATAGATGAAAATAGATGTCCAACCTTGCTCTGGTCGTACTTCACCACCATATTTAGAGCCAATTGTCTCTAATGTACGTGTGGAGGTTGTCCCAACAGCTATTACCTTACCACCATTACGCTTTACACGATTAATCGTGTCTGCCGCTTCGTCCGTCACACTATAAAATTCGGCATGCATTTCATGGTTTTCAATCGAATCCACACTAACAGGACGGAATGTACCAAGTCCGACATGAAGAGTAATAAAGACAACCTCTACCCCTTTTGCCTTTACTTGTTCTAATAGTTCTTCTGTAAAATGTAGACCCGCCGTTGGAGCAGCAGCTGAGCCACGTTCTTTCGCGTAGACCGTTTGATAGCGATCTTTGTCTTCTAATTTTTCTCGAATATAAGGCGGTAATGGCATTTCACCAAGCTGCTCTAATATTTCATAAAAGATTCCATCGTAATGAAATTCAAATGTTCGTCCACCATGGTCAAGCTCACCTGTACAAGTAGCTGTTAGCAACCCATCTCCAAATGTGATAACTGTCCCTACTTTTACGCGTTTTGCTGGTTTTACAAGGGTTTCCCACTCGTCTGAACCTGCCAATTGCTTTAGTAATAATACCTCAATATGGGCGCCTGTCTCCTCTTTTACACCCATTAAGCGAGCCGGTAAGACCCTTGTATCATTTAACACAAGACAATCACCTGCACGTAGCTCCTCTAAGACATGTGCAAAATGGTGATGCTCAACTTCATTTGAGCCAGGTGTCACAACCATTAATCGACTAGCTGTACGGTCTACTAATGGTGTTTGGGCAATAAGCTCCTCTGGTAATTCAAAATCAAAATCTTCTACACGCATGAAAAAAACTTCCTTCTTTATGTTTGTTGGGGATACTCATATCCAAAATGTTCGTAGGCTAAATGTGTCGCCACTCTTCCTCGTGGTGTGCGTTGAATAAGCCCAATTTGCATGAGATAGGGTTCATATACATCTTCTATCGTCACCCGTTCCTCACCAATTGATGCCGCAAGCGTATCTAAGCCCACAGGACCTCCTCGAAAGCGCTCAATCATGTTCGTGACAAGTTTATGGTCAATATGATCAAGCCCTCTTGGATCCACTTGTAACAGCTCTAAAGCTTGCTTTGCAAGACCCTCCGTTATCATACCATCTCCAAGCACTTGTGCATAATCTCGTACTCGTTTCAATAGGCGATTGGCAATTCGAGGTGTGCCACGAGAACGTCTCGCCATCTCCATTGCTGCTATTTGCTCAATTTCTACCTCAAATAAATGGGCACTGCGAGCAACAATTTCAGCAAGAGAAATATCATCATAGTACTCTAAGCGTAATAATACACCAAAGCGATCTCTCAGAGGGGCTGATAAGGCACCCGCTCTTGTTGTAGCACCTACAAGGGTAAAGGGAGGTAAGTCAAGTCGTACAGAACGTGCTTCAGGACCTTTTCCCACCACAATATCTAAACAGAAGTCCTCCATTGCTGGATATAACACTTCTTCAATGGCACGAGGTAGTCGATGAATCTCATCAATAAATAAAACATCGCCAGGCTCTAGTGAGCTTAAAATTGCAGCTAAATCTCCTGGACGTTCAATTGCAGGACCACTTGTCATGCGCACATTGACACACATCTCATTTGCTATAACAGCAGCCAATGTCGTTTTACCAAGTCCTGGTGGTCCATATAACAACACATGATCTAAACTTTCCTGCCGAAGTTTTGCTGCCTCAATGAAAATTTGTAAATTTTCCTTTACTTTATGCTGCCCTATGTATTGGGCTAACCTTTGTGGGCGTAAAGATAATTCAAACTGTTCATCATAGCCACTTGCCTCACTAGCCATCATACGTTCAGACATGCCTCTTCCCTCCTTTCCTTATTTTAATTTTAATAATAGTTGTAACGCTTGTTTCATAAAGGCATCTGTCGTTTCAAGCTTGTCGTTATCCTCAAGCTGCGGGCGAATTTTTTCGAGCTCCTTTTCAGAATAACCAAGTGCCATTAAAGCAAGTATCGCTTCTTCTAATTCGTGTTTATAAGCATTAACGCCAAACAATGGCAGTTCATCTTCTGTACTCGGCAGTTCAATTGTCTCTAATAAAGAGCCTAGCTTGCCTTTTAAGTCTAATATCATCTGACGTGCGGTTTTTTTACCTACCCCAGGAAACTTCACTAAAAACGCTTCATCTTCCCGTTCAATCGCACTAATAACCTGCTGTGGGTTGCCAGTCGCTAAAATAGCTAGTGCTCCCTTTGGACCTATTCCAGATACTAAGATTAACTTACGAAACAGCTCACGTTGATCTAGATTCGGAAAACCGTAAAGCATTTGTGCATCCTCTCGTACATGTAAATGAACATAAATTTGTTGTTCAAGCGCTGATGTTCGAAATGCAAACGGATTGGGTGTATTCAATTGCCAGCCAATCCCCTGTTGCTCTAGCACAATATATTCTGGTGTAATACGAGTAATTAGTCCTTTTAAATAATCATACATCTATATTCCCTCACAATCATCGTCTTCGATTATAGCATATAGCGAACGAATGCTCGACAGAAAGTAGTATCCAAAACGCTGTTCAAGACAAAAATGACCGCCAAATGACGGTCATTTCTTCACAAATCTATCAATATCGTACCACAGTTTTGGCCAATAGGTGAGGGCTCGTTTAGTAAATGGTACTAAATAATCTAAAAATACTAGTTGCTGATCAAGTGGCAAATCCACAGCAAAAAGCCATTCTCGCAATAGTTCATTCGGATATTTTAAACGATGAAGCTTTCTTTTATCAAGTCGTTTGAGCTCTGGTAACTCCGCAAAGACTTTAGCTAAATCATAATCGACTGCAGGTAGTACCCGATGCAACCATAAAATATATTCGTCATCGGCTTCTCCAAGATGCGCCAAATCAAAATCAATTAAACGCAATTGTCCGTCCGTGCACCATAAAAAATTATGATGTACAACATCCCCGTGCAATAGTGTAATCTCTTTTTCAGCTACATCCTCCAGGGCAATTAACTGCAGCGATTTATCACTATAATGCAAAATTTGATCGATTTCTTCTTTCGTTAAGAAAGCCCGAAACTCATTTCTTCTGCTTTTAAAACGCATATGACGCATTTGCCATTTTAAAAGTTGTGAATAGGTATGCAAGCCAGGCAAGCGTTGCCAAGCGATTTTTTTATATGTGTCATGTAAAGCTATTAGTAGTTGAAGAGATTCCTTCCGATCCTTTTTATGAGTAAAATTGGCACCATGGCTTCCTTCTTGCCATTCTTGCACTATGAGCTGCTCATCATCACTCCGGACCAATGGTAGGATAAGGTTAGGTTCAATTCGACCTAGCTGGCGATGAATTGTTCTTACCTTCTCTGCAATCTCTAGTTGTTTTGCTCGTTTGACAAAATAAGTATTCGACCGATATCTATACTTCCAAATATTTGATTTTACCTCTTCGACAATATACGCTTTTTCACCATCGATAAGGCGTCATCCCGCCTGGGAAATAATGCGGTGACATCCAAGGTCCTACTGATGACGGGCACGGTGGTGGACAATGCGTTGGACATGGTGGTGGTGGACAATGACATGGATCCATTTGCCATGCAGGCATTGGCATCGGCATCGGTTGTGATTGACAGCCACAAGGTTGTGCATCACAGCCACATGATTTGCCCATGTTCATTTCAGGCATCATATTAAATTGTGGCTGCATTTGTTGATTAGGTGTGTGGAAAAATGGTGATGTGGACTCCAAGAAGTCTTCCATCCCACCCACTTGATTTTCTGGCATCTCAAAGGACATCGGCTGCTGCGGCATCATATACTGCTCGGCCTGTGGCTGCATTGGCATTGGCCACCACATTTGATGATGATAAATTGGTTGATGGCAGCTTGAGCAATGAGGTACAGCAGGCATATGTGGCATGATATGCATTGGCGGTGGTGCTGGTTGTGGCATTGGATGTGGCATTGGCTTCGCTACAGGTGGTGGTGGTGGTGGCGGTGGCGCTGGTTGGATTTGTACTGGTGGTGGTATTGTGACTGTTTGCTCCATTTGTGGCATGACTAATTGTTGGTGCCAATTCATTTCTACAGGCTGTGGAACCCACATCGGTTGTTGTGGCATCTGCATTGGCATAGGCATTGGTATAGGTATTGGTATCATTTGTGGCTCTGGCATTGGCATTGGAACTGGCGGTACAATTGGTGGTGGTGGCGGCATTGGCCTCTGTACCTCTTTTTTCGGAACTTCCTTAGGTGTCTCCTTATGCATTTGTGATTCCTTTTTTGGCATTTCTTTATGTGACTCTCTATGTGGCTCTTTGTTTATTTTTTCAGGCAAAATAATTTCCATGCCCGGGACAATATAATCTGGGTTGGCAAGATGGACATTGAGCCGCTTCAAATCTTCAAACGAAATGCCGTACTCTTTCGCAATCTTCCACAATGTGTCTCCCTTTTGAACAATATGAATACGCAATTTCTTCCTCCCTTCCTCTCTAGGTATCATATGTTCAATGTTCCATTTGGATACAAAAATTTCAACAAGTTAGAAATGCTTCATGGTACACTAACCTATAGGGAATACTGTTTCCATTATTACGGGCAGAGGTGATCTCTTATGAAAAAAATGTTAGGCGAGGAACGCCGACTGCAGCTATTAGCGCAATTACAAAAAAGTAAAGCACCTATAACAGGGACAGACTTAGCTAAATTCGCCAATGTTTCTAGGCAAGTTATTGTCAATGATATGACTTTATTAAAGGCAAGAAACGAACCTATTATCGCTACGAGTCAGGGTTATCTTTATATGCATCAGGAGCAATTACAGCAAACTGTTGAACGCACATTCCCATGCATACACACATCTGAGCAAACAGAGGATGAGCTAATGACAATTGTAGATTGTGGAGGCACCGTCAAAAATGTTATGGTTGAACATCCTATTTATGGCGAACTAACAGCCTCTATCATGGTGTCAAACCGTCATGAGGTAAAACAATTTATTGAACGAGTTAATGCCACTCAGGCTAATTATTTATCTGCACTAACAGGAGGCATTCATCTTCATGTCATTACAGCCCCCTCTGTGGAAGTTTTAACGTTAATTGAACAAGCCTTACAGAAAAAGGGCTATTTGGTGACAGACCTATAAAAAGAGAGTCTGGGACAAAATTAGCTGATATTAATGTAAAGCGTGTGAAATTTTACTGGTCGTAAAATTTCACACGCTTTTTAATTTAAAGGTGGGTTTTGTCCCAGTCTCTTTCTTATTTCATTCGATGATGACTCGTTCCTCTCCCTCCATCTATTAGGAGAGAAATCGTTGTCTTTGTGTAGGGGTAGGTAAAAGGCATTCCTTTTTGGTGCCAAATAAACGATAGCGGTGCTTCGCAAACCGTCTATATAACATATTGCGAATAATTGGGGGCACCAGAATGAACAGATAGTAGCAAGGCCAAACCTTCTCCAAATTTTTGGCTATTTTTAAAGCTGCCGTCGACTCAACATATGCTTTCCCATCTTCAATAAGGATCACACTATCTATTTTTTCGGATATAGTAAACTGTCGGAGTAATGCTTGACCGACTTCACTTTGTAATGACGCAAATTGAAAATAACCTGCTTGATCATGTTTGATAATAAATTGAACGGTGCTATCACAAAAGTTACAGATACCATCAAATAAAATGATCCCACGCATTATATTTCCCCCTTATGCTTCATCAGATGTAAGATACGTAAAGTATGTACCTAATGACTTTACCTTGCAACCTAGTGCAGCAAGTTCTTCCATTGCACCGCGCATCATTGGAACTTTTTCATCCGCTAGCACATCTATCATGAAGAAATAATCACCTAGTCCTGTCTTCAATGGACGCGATTCGATTTTACTTAAATTCAGCTGACGCCATGCAAAGACAGAAAGCACTTGATGTAATGCCCCTGAACGGTCAGTTGGCAATGTAATCATTAAAGTTGTTTTCGCTTGCCCTTCGGATAATTCTTGTGGCAAACGTTGATTTTTCTTAGACAGAACAAAGAAACGAGTATGGTTAAAATGGAAATCATGGATATTAGACTCTACTATTTCAAGGCCATATTTTTCTGCGGCAGCTGCATTTCCAACCGCTGCTATACATTGCTCTGGGTTTTCGGATACGTATTTCGCGGCCGCTGCTGTTGAAGTTGTTTGTTGAAGTGGCACATGACTAAAACGATAAAATAAATATTTATGGCATTGCGCTAGAGCATGTGGATGGGAATAGACCCCTTCGATAGACTGCCAATTATCCATTTGCGCTTTATTGACCATTAAATGCTGCTGTATTTTCAGTAATAATTCACCTGTTACATATAGTGATGCTTCATGGAATAAATAATCAAGTGTAAGCGTAACTGAACCTTCCAAGGCATTTTCTAATGGTACAACGGCTAAATCTACCTTGCCCTCTGCTACTGCCTCAATACATTCAGGGATCGTTGCACAGGGTACAAGCCACTCATTTGGAAAAGTAGCCTTTGTTGCTAAGTATGTAAATGATGCTTCCGGTCCTAAATATGCGATTCGATTTTCCCATTGTTGCTTTGCCATTGCAAAAACCTCCCTTATGGAATAAGGAGCAGTCCCTAGTGATTGATGTATCACTGAGGGACAGCTCCTTATTTGAGCTTTGGTATCGTATTTTTACGCCAGTGCTGCAAGAGCATATGGATTATTAAACACGATAATTGTCATTTGTGTCAAAAATTAAAGGATCGAACACCTTACTATAATTATAAAGCACCAGAACTAATGACTTCCGCTGACTCAACAAAATCTAACCGTTTTAATTGCTGGATTAGGTCATCAAGATCACATGTCATACTTGTTACATCTAGTGATAATGTAACATTGGCACGTCCCTGAATAGGGATTGTTTGATGAATCGTCAATACGTTACAATGTGTAATTGTCACAGTTTCTAGAAGCTTAGCAAGTGTTCCTTTTCTATCTTGAAGCTGTAAAAAGACTGTTAAAATGCGTTCCTGCACGATTGAATGAAAAGGAAAAACCGCATCACGATATTTGTAAAACGCACTTCGCGATAAATCCACCTGCTTTACCGCATCCCAAATGGAAGATACAGAACCACTTGATAATAAGTGTTTCGCCTCCAAAGTTTTTTGCATTGCATCCGTTAAAACATCCTCACGAACTAAATAATATCGCTGATTCGCAACATTCTTCATACGCTTCCCCCTAAAACTCATGTCTTAATCGACAAATTCAAATTCAAACTCTTGTAGGCGAACTGTATCGCCATCCTGTGCTCCACGTTCACGGAGAGCCTCGTCCACACCCATTGCACGCAATTGACGAGCAAAACGACGTATACCATCTTCACGGCTAAAGTCTGTCATTTTAAATAAGCGCTCAATAGCATAGCCACTAATAATAAATGTACCGTCATCGTCACGAGTGATTTCGAATTCTTCACCTTTTGACTCATGCTTGTACATAACCGTTGCGTCTGATTGTTCCTCTACTTCATCATACAGTGGGAATTCAGGCGTTACTTCTAATAGATCCGCAATAGCAAACAACAGCTCTTTTAACCCTTGACGTGAAACAGCAGAAATTGGGAAAATTTGAACGTCTTCTCCTACCTTTTGGCGGAATGCTTTTAAGTTTTCCTCTGCATCAGGCATATCCATTTTATTGGCCACAATAATTTGTGGACGCTCTGTTAAACGAAGATTATATTGTTTTAGCTCATCATTAATTGTTAAATAATCTTCATAAGGATCGCGACCTTCCATTCCTGACATATCAATCACATGGACGATAACGCGTGTACGTTCAATATGTCGTAAAAATTGGTGGCCTAATCCTACCCCTTCATGAGCTCCTTCAATTAGCCCTGGTAAATCTGCCATTGCAAAGCTTCGGTGATCATCCGTTTCAATCATGCCTAAATTCGGTACAATTGTCGTGAAATGATAAGCACCAATTTTTGGCTTAGCAGCAGAAACAACCGATAAAAGCGTTGATTTACCAACACTTGGGAAACCAACTAACCCTACATCTGCTAAAACTTTTAACTCTAATATAACATTTAATTCTTGTCCTGGCTCACCTTTTTCAGAAAGTTCTGGCGCTGGGTTGGCAGGTGTAGCAAAGCGAGAGTTCCCACGTCCGCCACGTCCTGCTTTCGCAATAACGGCTCTTTGCCCATGCTCGACTAAGTCAGCAATAACTTCATTCGTTTCTTCATTCATAACTACTGTACCTGGTGGAACTTTAACAATTAAATCTTCCGCATTTTTACCGTGCATGCCTTTACTCATACCATGCTCGCCACGCGGTGCTTTAAAATGGCGTTTATAGCGGAAATCCATTAACGTACGTAAGCCTTCTTCTACTTCAAATACGACATTACCGCCATGTCCACCATCTCCACCAGCTGGACCACCGTTCGGTACATATTTTTCTCGACGAAAGGCAACCATGCCATCTCCGCCGTCGCCACCTTTAACATAAATCTTTACGTGATCGACAAACATTTAGTTCACTCCCTATTTGCACTCAAGACATATTGCCAGCGTGTATTTGTCTGCTCAATTGTTTGAATGTCGAATTGTTTCAAACCTTTTTCGGTGAATGCATCAGCACTCCATAACCCATTTAGCGTGAATGTCACGGCAAATGTATGATCGTCAACACGTACATCAAGCGTGAGGATCTGCTCTGTAAATGGATCTAATGTATCATAAACATGCATAACTGTTTTGTTTAAGTAATCTACAATTTCCTGATCAATCTTATTGGTCACAGGCTTTTTTATGTCGCCGTTTATTTTCCAAGCTAAGGAAGGGAAACGCCATCCTGCTGTTTGGAGCCATTCGATTGTTTGTGGTAATTGTAGTCGATTGAGGATAGAAAACACTCTTAACTGTTCTGAAAAATGCTGAATAAGTTCCTTTGATTCATCAACTCTACCTAAATCTAAATTCATGCGAATCAATTGCAATTGATTCACAAAATCATGATTTGCAAAACGTAATACTTCACTAATGGTTAGTGATTGATTGTTCATCCCATTCACTCCAATAAAGTTATCTTTACTAGTATAACAAGTTTTGCTGTATTTTTCCCTTAATTCTTTATTCAATTATGCCCAGACATAATTACGTCTGAAATTGCTCTATTTTGGGTCTACGAGAAGTTGGTTAGTCGTTGCTACAGGACATGACGACCATAGTCATAATTCCTTTATTTCAGTGGCTTTTGACGCTACTAAAAACAGGAAAACCGCCTATTCTTCATCTCTGCTGCTATACTTTCCATTTAACAGCCATCTGTTGAAAGTGGCTGAAATTTAGCCAAAAAAAGGACTGCAATAAATGCAGTCCTCCGCTTTATGATATCTTATAAAAGATTAAGCTTCTTGTGGTGCTGGGTATACAGATACTTGTTTGCGATCGCGACCTAAACGTTCGAATTTAACAACGCCGTCAACTTTAGCAAATAGTGTATCGTCACCACCACGACCTACGTTTGTACCTGGGTAAATTTTTGTACCGCGTTGACGGTAAAGAATTGAACCACCAGTTACGAATTGGCCATCAGCACGTTTAGCACCAAGTCGTTTAGACTCAGAGTCACGTCCGTTTTTAGTAGAACCTACCCCTTTTTTCGATGCGAAAAGTTGAAGGTCTAAAGCTAATAATAATTTCATCGAGTTCCACCTCCTACTTGGTTGTAGTTGATTTGGATGTATTGTCCGTAATTTTGCACCATAGAATACACTTGGGCAGTCATTACTTGAACAATTAACTGTAGTTTTGCATCTACTTCAGGCTCTAAATCTGATGGTAAATCTACCTTAAGATAGCCTCCACCTTCAGCAGCTTGTTCGACTTCTGGCTGGATTTGTAATAATGCATAAATAGCATTTACCGTACCAATGGCAATAGTAGATGCTCCTGCACATACTAAATCTTTCCCAGATTCATCGTATCCAGCATGTCCTGAAAATTCGAATGCTGACACATGTCTATTTTCATCGTGATGAATCGTAACTTGTATCATTCGCTACACCTCACTATTAAGCGTTGATTGCTTCAACAACTAATTTTGTGTAAGGTTGACGGTGACCTTGTTTACGACGGTAGTTCTTTTTAGCTTTCAATTTGAAAACAACGATTTTTTTCGCACGGCCTTCTTTAACAACTTTCGCTGTTACAGTAGCACCATCTACGAATGGAGCACCAACTTTAACGTTTTCGCCACCTACGAATAAAACTTTATCAAAAGTTACAACCTCGTCAGCTTCTACGCCTAATTTTTCAACGTAGATTTCTTGACCAGCTTCTACTTTGATTTGTTTACCACCAGTTTCAATAATTGCGTACATTTTACTGCACCTCCTCTTAGACTCAGACTCGCCTGTTTACAAAGGTGATCTTATAGTAAGATACTTGTACCTTCCCAGAGCGGTTGTAGTAGCACGGGTGCTACAAACAATAACATTAAAATATTACCACACGGCTTTTTTTAAGTCAATCTATTCATAACATATTTTTCAAAAGCTATACGATATTTTCGATAACGCCATTCTTTTAAAACTTGAAGCCAAATAAATAAACAAATGATTGCTAAAAAAATAGATTGTGGTAAGAAATTTAAAGTCATTAGAAATAACGTCGTGGCAACCATGAACGACAGCCAATAATACATTTCCACCACTTGAGCTTTTGGATAATATAAAAATAACCACGCTAACAAAATCCTGCCACCATCTAATGGTAGGATAGGCATCATATTCACTAATAATAGCACAAGTTGAACGCTTATTAGCTTACCGGCGATTAGTTCGGGCATAAAAAAAGCGAGGCCAATCCCTAAAATAGTAGCGATTGGTCCTCCTAACGCAATCCATAGGAGTGACGATGCTTGCACAACCGCTGGATTTTCAAATTGAATTTCCCCCCCGTAAGGTGCAATAACACATGATTTCACTCTTACGCCGCACAGTAGGGCTGCTAATAAGTGACCTGCTTCATGCCATAGTAGCGAGAAAAAAATAATAGCGTAATAAGCAAGTTGTCCACTAAAAATCATGACAAATACGAGAGGAATACAAAGAAGATGTAATTTAATCTTCATGGGTCTCCATCGTTTCCAACCATTGTACAATTTGCTCTAAATCGTAATGAGCATCTCCCTTTTCAATGGAAAGATAAAGTTGCCCAGCTTCTTTCATACCAATCAAATCATTTGCCTGTATGGATGTATAAGGTAGCTGCGCTAAGCTATCTAGCATGCCATAAGAGACGGTTGTACCATCATCATAGCTAATGGTCATAGTCTTACCAGTATATTTTGTATGACCCGTGAACACGACTAAGCCGTTCTGTCCAGCATAAACTGGTAAGCCAACATCATACTGCAATAAATATCCCTCTTTAAAAACCTGGGCATTAGCAAAAGTTAAAAGATCTGCTTGCCCCACATCACTAGATACTGTAATGGTCTCATTTTCTTTATCAAACCAACTTTGCCCCAGCTCACTTAAGTACGTTAAATCTGCTGAGGTTGTGACCATCTTTCGAACAGGCGTATCAACTACCCCCTGATCTTCTAAACGAATTACTAGCATAGTTGCTGCCACAAGTAGTATCGTGAAAAACCATTTCCATTTTTTAAACAAGCCCTCATCCTTTTTTCCACACTATATGTGATTGCATGTCCAAACATGCAAAAAAACCTTCTCGCACAAATGCACGAAAAGGTTTTAAATTATCTTGAAAATAATGATTTAAGTTTTGAAAACATACCTCTTTGCTCATCTTGAATAGCCATTAATGGAACCGACTCACCCAAAATACGACGAGCAATATTTCGATAGCCTAAAGATGCTTTATTAGAAGGGTCCATAACGATTGGTTCTCCTTTATTGGAGGATGAAATAACACCTTCACTATCAACAATAATTCCTAATAGATCAATAGACAAATGAGTTGTAATTTCATTCACATCCAAAGTGTCGCCGCTCTTCATCATATGTTGTCGAATGCGATTGATGATGAGCTTCGGAGCAGTGATGTCTTCCTGTTCTAATAAACCAATAATTCGGTCTGCATCTCGAACAGCGGAAATTTCAGGTGTTGTGACAACAATCGCATGATCTGCACCTGCAACGGCATTTCTATAGCCTTGTTCAATACCTGCAGGACAATCTATTAATACATAATCATAGTCTCTTTTTAATTCCTCTATTAAGCTCTTCATTTGCTCAGGGGTAACAGCATTTTTATCTGTCGTTTGAGCAGCAGGTAATAAAAATAGTTTATCATCCACACGCTTATCTTTAATCAATGCTTGATGTATTTTACAGCGCCCTTCCACTACATCGACTAGATCATAAATAATACGATTTTCTAGGCCCAAAATAACATCTAAATTACGCAGGCCAATATCTGTATCAACTAAACATACTTTTTTACCTTGTAGAGCCAATGCAGTCCCAAGGTTAGCCGATGTCGTTGTTTTTCCGACACCACCTTTACCCGAAGTTATGACGATCGCTTCTCCCACACTAGCTTCCTCCCTTAGACACATTTAACAATGGTCGAATATTTTTTAAGGCGTGAATTTGATCGTACGTAATGCGTCCATCGTAACCAATAAATGCACAAGTCATTTCTGCTTGATCGATTTCTTTCACATGCTCATCTGACATTGCTTCCACCTGATCAGCAATCATAATATGTGTAGCCTCAAATCGAGACGCGGCAATAATAGCTTCTTTATTGCCCTGCACACCAGCATGTACTATTCCTTTTAGTTTACCTAAGACATACACATTACCGCCAGCCTCAACCCGACCGTTTGGATTGACATTTCCTACAATGATAATGTCCCCTGATGAACGTAGAATCTGCCCTGATCTGACCACACCTAAATATGTATCCTGTTGACTTTCAATCATTTTCTGGTTGCTTTCATGGACAGTCAGTACTTCGCTTTGTACATTCGCTACAATGAGTTGCTCTGTTTCCTGCACAATATGAATAAGTTCATCGATCTGTTCATCAGTACAGTATCGATAGCCTAAGTATAATTGTACATCTACTTTACCATCGATACCGCCTTCTAACACTTTTTTCTTTAATTCTTCTACTAAATCGCTATAAGCACATTGGTCGTCAAGACGCAGTACAAATCCGTCCTTCGTTCCCTTCATATTAACTAATTGTTTTTTCATGAATGCCTCACCTCACGTTGTTCTTTGTTAAGAAACCTCACGTGCTCTCTGTAAGACACGCGCATTAATTAGATACTTGAAGGCCCAACCAAGAATCATTAAAAATAAAGCATTTGCAATGATTGTTGGCAGTAGTCGTGAACGTAAGAAATCCGCTAAAGGGATTGCTGTAAAATCGATCAAGAAGAAAAATTGATAGAGTATAAATTCTAAAATAGCTACTAACACAACTGAAATAGTTGTTGTTACGACTAAGTGCTGATGTATAACTTTCACGATAGACCCTGCTAAAAAACATATAAGTGGATATAGAACTGAATATAATCCAATAATATCAATGTAAAACACATCATACAAGACACCAAAAAAAAGTCCATACATTACCGCGCGTTGACGGCTGTAATAGATGGAGATAAAAATGAGATATAAGATTAAAAAACGCGGTACTAGAAAGTACACTTCTCCCTTAATTTCAATTGGAGAAAGCATCGCAAATTCTGGTTCTAGCAAGAATAGTAAAACCGCCACAGAAGGAATGAGAAAACGAACCATCATTCCGCCTCCTCTTCATTCGTATCTTGCGGGTTTGTTAAATCTTCGTTCGTTGAACTGCCATCTGAACCATCAATGACTGTAGATGTACGTTTGGCAATAACAACATGCTCTAAAATCGAAAATTCAGCAGATGGTCTGACATACGCCATTTTAGTTAAACCATGATCATCTGTACTAACCTCTGTAATTTCACCGATAGGTATACCTTTAGGGAAAATACCTCCGAGTCCTGAAGAAACTACCTGCTCGCCTTCTTTAACCTTCAAACTAGAATCGATTCGCTTCATAATGAGTTCATTACGTTCTTCATCAAAGCCCTCGATTAAACCGTATGCTTCTTTTTCACCTAACACCATTGCAGAAACACGATAGTTAGGATTATTTGTATTTAAAAGCTCTACCTCAGAAGTGAAAGGCGTAACTAGTGTAATTTTCCCAACTAGCCCCTTCGCCGTCATAACTGCCATGTTTTTTTGAACTCCATGAGAAGATCCTTTGTCTAAAATAATTTTCTCTTCCCATTGGTCAGGATTTCTAGCAATCACTGTTGCTTGAATAGGATTATATGCCTTTAAGCTCTCAGCTTTATCCAAAAGCTCACGAAGCTTTGTATTCTCTGATTTTAAATCCGTAGCCTCAGCTTGTACAACTGCAAAATCTTCTAGGCGTGCTTTTAAACGTTTATTTTCTTCGTACGTGTTTAAGAGGGAGTCAATACTATTAAAAATACCATTAACATAATTCGCCGGCTTCGCAACAAGCGATTGTGCGACGCCGACAGTATCTTTAATAATTTGCTCTGGTAAAGTAGCATTCGTCCGATCACGTAATGAGAAGCTAATCAATGCCACAAGAAAAACCATGCCTACGAGCAGCAAAATTACTTTCTTATTGAAAAAAAAATGTGGCATTGCCTAAACCTCCTTACCCTTTAACCTGTTGTTGACGAATTAAATCCATATGATCTAAAGCTTTACCCGTACCAATTGCTACACAGTCTAAAGGATCTTCTGCGATAAATACTGGCATATTTGTTTCTTTACTAATCACTTTATCTAAGTTCGTTAATAATGCGCCACCGCCAGTTAATACGATACCGCGCTCCATAACGTCCGCAGATAATTCTGGAGGTGTTTGCTCTAATGTTTTTCGAACGCCATCAATAATGGATGAAACGGCTTCGCGTAATGACTCAGAAATTTCTTGTGAAGAGATTTCAATTGTTTTTGGTAAACCTGTTAGAAGGTCACGACCTCTAATTTCCATCTTTTCTTCTGGTCCTTCAGCTAATGCCGTACCAATTTCCATTTTTACCGCTTCAGCAGTACGTTCACCGATTGTTAAATTATACGTTTTACGGATATATGAAATGATAGATTGATCCATTGCGTCCCCACCAACACGTACGGACTCACTTGTTACAATACCGCCCAGAGAAATAACAGCTACTTCTGTTGTACCTCCACCGATGTCAACTACCATTGATCCTGTTGGATCCCATACTGGTAAATTTGATCCGATCGCCGCTGCAAATGGCTCTTCGATTGTGAAAGCCTCTTTTGCGCCCGCTTGTCGAGCTGCATCAATAACCGCACGTTGTTCCACTGAAGTAATACCATAAGGCACACAAATCATAACATTTGGTTTTTTCCAATTGCCACCAGAATTTTTAGAGGCTTCTCTTAAATAGTACTGAATCATTGCTGTTGTAATATCGAAATCAGCGATAACGCCATCTTTCATTGGGCGAATTGCTACGATTGAGCCAGGTGTACGACCAATCATATTTTTAGCATCATTACCAACGGCAACGATATCTCCTGTTTTCGTATTCTTTGCTACTACTGAAGGTTCGCGTAAAACGATTCCCTTTCCTTTAATAAACACTAATGTATTCGCTGTGCCGAGGTCAATCCCGACATCTTTGCTTCCTAGTCCAAACAAATTGTGTACTCCCTTTCTATTTAAGCCATACTTTCGTTGACATCCATTATCTTTGACAGTCATGTACAGGAAATTGAATTGTATAAAAATACAATTGACTCCTCCTCAAAACCTATAGCACTCCGTCAAAGTTTTTATCTTCATCAGTTAGTGTTTCACACCTTGAAAAAACTACACACTTATTTAGCTCACCACCAATTTCGATGGGAGTCTTTCCTGAATCAAGATAAAATTCATACCCTTCATTATAACGGAAAAGCGCAAGAATTTATAGTGTCACATACTTTATCTCACAGAAAAGATACTATTTTAATTCCCTCTTAAACTAAAAATAGTACGTATAGATTAGCATATAATTTTTATTCTCATAAGACAATGTGTATCAGGCTACCAATTTTTGTGAAGATAATATCAGTTTCTAGAATACATTAACGATTTGAATCGAAAAAGGTTCGCCATTAAACCACAAAAAAATACAAAAATTTTAGGAATATGCCACTAATGTCATAGCGCTAAAATATTTCGAGTTTGGTCGTAATGCTTCTATAAGACATCTGCTCAAGATAAAAAAACTCTGCAAATTTCTTGCAGAGTTAAAAATACCCTTTTTCCTTCAAACTGATGAATTGATGATCGCCGATAATTACATGATCAATTAATTCAATCCCCATAATATAACCAGCCTCTTCAATTCTCTTTGTAACATCAATGTCCTCCGCACTAGGAGTTGGTACTCCACTAGGATGATTATGTGCACAAATAATTGAAGCAGCCGATCGCTTCACGGCTTCTCGAAAAATTTCCCTAGGGTGCACGATGGAGGCATTTAAGCTACCTATGAAAATCGTTTGTCTGTGAATAATTTGGTTTTTAATATTTAAAAAAAGAACAACAAAATGTTCCTGATTAAGTGAAGTCATATCAGGCATTAAATAAGCAGCAGCATCTTGTGGAGAACGAATAGTAAATTTCTCATCATTCTGCTTTTGAGCCAGTCGTCGGCCAAGTTCAATGGCGGCTAATAATTGTATAGCCTTCACCTCACCAATCCCTTTAATAGCGACCATTTCTTCAATGGTTGCGTGTTTTAAATGATGGAGACGCTCAAAAACAGTTAATACTCGATTCGCAAGGACAAGAACCGATTCTTCTTTTGTGCCTGTCCTCAATAAAATAGCAAGTAGCTCTTGATTGGATAGACTTTCTGCCCCTTGTCGTATCAGTCTTTCACGAGGGCGATCTTCCAAATGAACATCACGTAACATCAACGTAGGTAAAGCCTTATCTAGCAAAAATGCTCACTCCTTCGCAAATTGGACAATTTGTAGGTTTACCAATCGCGAAAACAACGCTGCAAGTGGTAAGCCTACAACATTGTTGTAATCTCCTTCAATTCGTTTCACTAAAAGTGTGCCTATCGTCTGGATACCATAACCACCTGCTTTGTCGAAAGGGTCTCCAGAATCGACATAGGCTTCTATCAATTCCTTTGATAGAGAATGAAAAACAACCGTGGTTTCTTCCACAAAGATGTTTTCTTTCCCATTAGGTTCAATAATAGCGACCGCTGTCATCACAACATGTTCGCGATTAGATAAACGTAATAAATGAGCAATAGCTTCCTCACGAGATTTTGGTTTATGTAGCAGCTCATCATTGTCGACAACGATTGTATCAGCACCAATGATTGTTGCATTGGTTGCTTTTTTCGCTACATCCCGTGTTTTTAAGAGAGCTACTCCTTTTACATATTCCTGCATTGAACTGGCTTGTACACTTGTTTCTTCAACTTCACTTGTCAGAACCTCAAATGGAAGTCCTAGCATATCCAGCAATTCCTTTCGTCTTGGTGAAGCAGAGGCAAGTATAAGTTTATGGTTTGTTTTTAACATGATCCGACCATCCTTCCTAATCCTCATGATACCGAAGAATGTTCGATTTGAAAATTTTCTAAAAATCAAGATAATAATGATTTGACTATCTTTTACTTTTAAAATTTCACTTGGAGACATGTATTTTTAGCCTGATAATGAGCAAAAACTTGCAAACGGATGACGCTGACATCGTTGGAAATAGTAGAAGCAGCTGCACCAATTGTCTGCCAATCCTCAGGTAAAGTTGAATCCTTCCCTTTTTCCTTAAAATTTAATTTTGTAGCATTTTTGTCTGCTAATGCAGTTGTCACCTCCGCAAGGGTTGGCTCCTTACAGCTATCACCACTGACACTAAATGCTTTTTTAAAGGTTGCGGGTTCCTGTAAAAATTTAAGCTGACTTTCTTCAATCTCCATGCTTGTCCAAACATAAAACTTGCCATCAACCTCAACAATTGCGCTCTCTTTTAGTGCAGGGTATTCGGCAACAAATGCACTTGCACTCTCATAGTTTGAATACACGCCTGCTTGACTAGCATAAAACATAGGTGCATTTGATGTACTAGTGTTCTCACCGGCAGTAGGAATGGTTTCTGATTGTGATTGATTAGTGGCCACATCACTACCATTATTCTTTATCGGTAACTGGGTACTGGCTTGTAAAACACCTAAAAAAATGGCAACACCTAACAAACCTACAAATCCACCAATCATCATTGCCCGAAATATTTGTTTTTTCATTACATGACTTACAATTTTCATCCATCTATCACCTCATCCTTCCACCTATCCGTACACGTTTCAATAAAAACGAGATTTCAATATATAAAAGTATATGTAGAATTAGAAGTGTAAATGCGAATTTATTGAGATTTGATTCATAACAAAAACGGCATACATTCCTAAAAAAACTAGGACTTCCAAATAGGAGTCCTAGTCATTTCATATTTTCAAGCTATTTCTTACGGCTGTTAATAAATATAATGAGCCCGATACGATCGTTCTTTGTTTGCTGTCTGATTGCACCTGTAAAAATTGTACATAATCCACTAAGATATTTTTAGATGTCGCTTTGGAAAGCTCCAGCAAATTTTGCGCAGCCATCGCTCGTGGATTATCAAAATCAACGAAATAAAATTCATCACTAACTTGCTCTAACAGTCGAAGAATTTGTTGAACGTCTTTGTCTGCTAATATACCCACAACAAATGTGATTCGTTCCCCAGGAAACTCACCCTTAATCGTTTCTACTAATTTTTCAGCACTTGCCGGGTTATGTGCCCCATCGACAATCACAAATGGTATGATTTCTTCAAAACGACCTAAAATGGCGGCTTGTTTCACAGCATTCTGAATTGCTGTTGAATTCACTTTCACATGAAGATATGATGCTACTTCTAGGAATGCTGTAATAGCAAGTGCCATGTTATCGCCCTGATGAGCCCCTTTCATTGAACGTGTTAAATGGGAGAATCGGACATGTTGTTCATCATTTCTGTAACAGTCTCCTTCAGCAAATGAGTGTAATGAAAAATGATTACCTATTTCAAATACTGCAGCTTTTTTATGAGCAGCCTCTTCATAAACAACACGCTTCGCTTCTTCTGGCAATTTACCGATAGTGACAGGGCGATTTTGTTTAATAATACCTGCTTTATGATGCGCAATACTGTCGATTGTATCACCTAGAAATTTTGTATGCTCTAGAGCGATGCTTGGGATAATGGATACGATGGGTGTTACTACATTTGTACTATCCAATAATCCTCCCATACCCGCTTCAATTAAAGAAATATCAACTTCTTTATTCACAAAATGTAAAAATGCTACTACAGTCAAAAGTTCAAAATCAGTTAGTTTCCCACTTAATCCAGCCGCATGCATTTGGCGAAAAACAGCATCCATATCAGCCTCGGTAATAGGTTGACCATCTATTTGAATTTGGTCGTGCACATCGACTATACAGGGTGACATAAATTTGCCCACACGTAATTCATGCTCTTTGGCGATAGCCTCAAGGAAGGTTAATGTCGAGCCCTTCCCATTTGTGCCAGCCAAATGGACGACATGTAAGGCTTGCTGAGGGTTTCCAGCTAATAGCAAAGCCTCTTCCATCGCCACAAGACCAGGCTTTATGACATCATCACTGTTAATAGCCCACTTCTTTTTATAATGATCAAATCCTGGTATCATCGTCCTTCCTCCTGTAGCCAATGCCGAACACCAGCAATGAAGTATAAAGAGCCTGTAATCACCACAACATCCTCTTCAGCCCTTTCACGTAGTACAGTTTGTACCGATTCCAGCCAATCCTCATAGTACGATTTATTGGCATTTGTTGATAACACGACTAAGTCTTCAGCAGGCATTGCATTAGGTAGATTGATTTGTGTAAAGGCAATCGACGTTGCAACATCATCCATTAGTGCAATGCTATTGGCATGATCCTTATCTGCTAATGCTGCATACACAAAACGATAATGGCTTTTTGGAAATACATTTTTGAGTGTTTGGATAAGTGCAGCCGTCCCTTCAGAATTATGGGCGCCATCTAAAATAATTTTTTGAGGCCATTGTTCAAAGCGGCCAGCCCAATGCGCATATCGAAGTCCATAGCGAATGGATGAGTCTGATATAGTAATAGCTCCCTCTTCACGTAATGCGAGGATTGCTGTAATGGCCAGACTTGCATTGTTGATTTGATGGGGACCTGCCATTTTTAAAGCTATTTCAGTCATCACAATATTTCCTTTTTCATAGGTGAATTGCTGAACGTCTGTACTTTGTAATATATCTGAAATAGTAAAATCTTGTCCTAAAATGAAGCATGGTGCCTGCTGTGCAACCGCCGTTTCGTTAATAACAGCTAATGCTTCTTCATTGCTAACCCCTACAACAACTGGAACACCACTTTTTATAATGCCTGCCTTTTCAGAGGCAATTTTGGCAAATGTATCACCTAAAAAGGCCGTATGCTCAAGTGAAATGGTTGTAATAATGGCTAGTAGTGGCGTCACGACATTGGTCGCATCTAAACGCCCTCCAAGCCCCGTTTCAATCAGCGCTATATCAATTTCCTGATCGGCAAAAAACTGAAACATTATGAGTGTGACTACTTCAAAAAAGCTTGGAAAATCACCATTATATTGTTCATCTATAATCTTAGCTAATTTATTGAAATAGTATAAAAATTGTTCATCTGTAATCGGCTCACCATTGATGGTCATTCGTTCATTGACTCGCTCTAAATGTGGGGAAGTAAATGTCCCTACTTGGTGCCCAGCGTGCTGTAGCATTTCTCTAAGGGCATTCACTGTAGAACCCTTCCCATTTGAACCAGCCACATGAATCACGCGTAGTTTATTGTGAGGATTCTCTAAATGTGCTAGTACTTCTTTCATTAGTACAAGCGGTGCACGTTTATGATCAACGGCTTTTAGCGAAAAAATAAATTCCGTACATTCGTTCATTGTGTTAAACAAAAGAAACACTCCCTCTTACTGCAATATCTCTATTTTAGTACAACTAACGTTTAATAACATAGATTAATTACGAAACAATAGAAAAAACACACAGCTAGCCACCGTGATATTATCCCCTTTAAGTAGACAATGTAAAAAAAACTACACTAAACTGTAGTTAACATTCTACTTAAAGGGGAT